>CBINHQ010000007.1:0-18735 GCA_966250475.1 uncultured Chitinophagaceae bacterium | reverse complement strand
CTGAAGCCTGGATGTCGGTCATGCGATAGTTATATCCAACTTCCACATGGTCTTCGAAAATCAATTTTGATGAGCTGTGCCTCACTCTGTCATTCACCGACATTCCATGTTGCCGGAGAAGCTTCATGCGCTGTGCATAATCTTCGCGATTGGTGGTGATCATGCCGCCATCACCTGTTGAGATTACCTTTCTTGGATGGAAGGAGAAGCAGACAAGGTCTGAATGGCTGCCGATGGTTTTGCCCTTGTATTTCGAACCCGCCGCACAGGCTGCATCTTCAATAAGAATGAGATTGTGTTTATCTGCAAGACTCCTGAACGCATCGATATCCGCCGGCATTCCGATCTGATGTACGAGGAGAATCGCCTTTGTCTTCGGAGTGATCCTCTTCTGCAAACACAGGCCTCGCACCCACGTACTTGATGGAATTCGCAGTGGCGATGTAGCTCATCGAAGGGCAGATCACTTCATCATCCTTGCCAATGCCCGCCACGATCATGCAGAGGTGCAACGCGGTAGTGCAGTTCGATACAGCAACCGCATACTTCGCACCCGTGTATGCCGCGAATTTCTCTTCGAACTCTGCTACCCTTGGGCCTTGCGTGATCCACCCTGTGAGAATGGTATCGTATGCAGCCTGCGCTTCTTCCGGTGTGATGTAGGGTTTGGCGATTGGTATCATCTTAATTAGTTAATTAGTCAATTAGTCAATTTGAAAATGCAGGGCATAGCTTACTTGCCGATGCCGAAGTATTCGATTCCGGCTGCCTCAACTTTCTTTCGATCTATCGCGTTTCTTCCATCCACAAAATACTTCACTCCGCTGTCGGCGAGTTTCTTGAAATCGATATCCTTGTATTGCTTGTGCATCGTGACGAGGAACACTGCTTCTGCGCCGCTGCTGTACATTTCTCCAGATGGAACAAATCCCTTCTTCGAAAGTTCATCGGCAGAGAATTCAGTATCGTGTACAGAAGATTCGAATCCCGCGTTCTTCAGCGCTTCGTTCACTAGATATGTCGTGCTGAAGGTATCTTCCTTCACATTAGGGCGGAAGCTAAGGCCGAGTATCATCGCCTTCTTATTCTTCACCTTGTCCTTCACAAGCGCAACGGAGTACTCCGCCATCTTATCATTAATCACACGGCTTTCTGATGCCAAATGAAAATCCAGGCCGGCATTCTTAAAGTTGTTGATCAGGAAGTAAGGATACACTGGTGTGCAATGCCCTCCCACCCCTATACCAGGGAAGAGAAGATTTGCTTCACCATCCGTATTGATAAGTGGAATGAGATCCGAGAAGTTAATGCCAATTCTATTCGCGAATTGCGCAAGTTGGTTCGAGAGTGCGATGTTCACATCCCTGTATGCCATACCCGCCAGCTTCACCATTTCCGCCGCTTCGATAGAATCAACCAAATGAATCAGGCTCTTGTCGAAGAACCACTGATAGATTTCATAAGCCCTGTCGGTCGCTTCCTTCGATACACCACCAATCACCTTGGGTGTGCGAAGAAGCTGCTCGAGCATGGTGCCGCTCTTGATTCTTTCAGGACTATGCACAAGCAGGAAATCAGTTCCATGCTTCTTTCCCTGCGACTCGATCGCAGGAACTACTGTATTCCTTCCATATCCCACCGGAATCGAGGTCTCGATCACGATGAGCATGTTGTCTTTGAAATGCGGCGCAAGATTGCGGAAGCATTCCAGGAATGGCTGGTCCATAATCTCCTTCTGCTTGTTCACCAGAAGAGGAATGGCCACGATCACTGCGGAGCTCCCTTCGATAGCAGAGAAGTCGTTCGATATCTCAAGCTTTCCCTCATTGAATGAGGGTACCAGCACATCCTTCAGTCCCGGTTCGTTGATCTCGTAATTTCCAGTCTCAAAAACCTTCTTCAGGTCAGGGTTGATGTCTACAGCCGTAACCTTGATATCATACTTAAGAATATTTGCCACTACGGCCTGGCCAATCTTGCCAAAGCCGACTACACTAATTTTTCTCATAATTATCCTTGAACCATTTTAATGTGTTATAAATTCCATCGTACAGATTAACCTTCGGCTGGTAGCCGTACATTTTCTGCAGTTTCTTGATAGACGGGTAGCGAACCCTGATCTCCGTGAAGTCCATTGGCACGAAATCAATCTTTGATTTCCTATCGATGCCTTCGATTCTATCAGCAGCTCTCAGCAATTCTTCACCGAGGCTTACAGTAGATGCAATCGACCATGGGTTACCAAGATTGAATGCCTCTGGTCCCTTGTGTTGATTCTTCAAGATGAGCATCAGCGCGTCGATGAAGTCTGTAATGTAGCACCAGCTTCTTACCGCCATCCCCGTTCCTTCGATTCGAAGATTCTTTCCTTCGAGAATGTTTTTGCTGAAATTCGCAATCGCGCCTTCGCCGATCTGCCTCGGGCCATACACATTGAAAGGACGGATCACTGTTGCATCCCATTTGTATTCTTCCGCATATCTGAAGATGAGTTGTTCTCCACCGATCTTGCTACCCGCGTAGCACCAGCGTTTATCCTGGGGTGGACCGATGCGCTGGTAAGTCTCTTCATCTACTTCCACAGCATCCGTGCCGAAGGTTTCGCTGGTCGACATGTCGAACATTCTTGTGATGCCGAGCTCCACCATTGCCTCTAGCACGTTGTAAGTTCCGATAAGGTTTACCTTGAGAGTCTTTGCTGGAAAGTTGTAGTAATTGCTCACGCCCGCTATCGCCGCAAGGTGCATCACAATGTCCGCTCCCTTCATCGCTTCCTTCAATTTCACCGGATCGAGAATGTCGCCCTGCGTGAAAGTGACATCGGGATGATTAAGAATATTTGTGTACTTTATCGCGTTACGATGAAGGTTATCGAAGATGTTCACCTTGTATCCATCCGAAATCAATCTTTCGGTTAGATGTGAACCAATGAATCCGGCGCCGCCGGTAATGAATACCGTGCGTCCATTTGTGCTAGGCATGTTGAATACGGTTGTTTAAGCTTAATAAAATAATTCCCGATATGATACAGGCAAACCCTATGAATGAAACTAAATTGATCTGGTCCTTAAAAAGTAAATAACCCGCGATCACCGTCAGCGCGAAATTGATTCCCGTCGCCACAGGCACAATCAGCGTGAACTGCCCAAGAGAAAGCGCCTTGAAGAACATCAACGCCGAAACGAAGATGAGCCCGAATGCCAGGATCACATGAAAATCCAGCAACAGGTTTAGCCAATGACTGAATTCGGTGAGAACTCTCCCCTTAAGCTTCCACTTGATGATAGCCGCACCCGATACGTTCAGCACCGCATACAGGAAACAGAATATGATTGCAGTGATCATTTTTCTTCGAGTTCAATGATTTTATCAATAATGAATACGGGTCTCTTGCGACTCGCATCAAGAGTTCGCCAGAGGTATTCCGCAATGATGCCAAGCGAAATATTTGTGATTCCAAACCCGATCATGAGTATCGATACCAGCGCAGGCCATGTCGGCGCCAGGTCATCGTACAAAATCTTCCTCAACACAATGTAGATCGTCCAGATAATGCCCACTATGAAGAACAATATTCCTATGTACGACACCAGCCTGATCGGCACAAATGAAAATGCCACGAACGAGTCGATAAACAACTTGATCTTCTTCGCCAGCGTCCACTTCGACTTGCCGGCCTTCCTCGCCTTCTTCTGATACTCCACGAAGTCCTGCATGAAACCCATATTGAGCACTTGCAGGAATATGCTTGAATTCGCTTCGATGTTCTTATTCAATTCCGCTGCAACCTTCTGATTAAACATCACCACATCAAAACCTTTTGGCGGATAACGGCGGTTCACATACTTCTTCATCAACATCGAATAGAACCTGGAGAAAGTGCGCTCGAAAAACGAATTCTCCGTTCCTGCTCTGTGAGCCCACACAATATCATTCCCATTTACGATCTTATCATACATGAGCGTAATGTTCTCAATCGGATCCTGCAAGTCGGCATACACAAACGTGATGTACTTTCCCTTCGCGTGCAGAATTCCCGCCCTTAATGCAGCATGCGATCCGAAGTTCTGCGAAAGGTTTATCAATCTCGTATGCTGGGGAAACTTCGTGCGGCGAATCATGTTAACCGAATCATCCGTAGACCCATCATTCACAAGTATGACTTCAAAATTCAGATCGGGCCTTGACTCGATGAAGGTGGTGAGACCTGCGGCAAGGCGCTCGATGTTCTCCTCCTCATTGAGGAAGGGAATGATGATGGTGATATCGTGGCGAGTTTCCATTGCTATGCCTGTTTGGTGATCAGTTTGGCAGGATTGCCAGCAATACGCGAATGACCCGGAAAACTCTTCAGCACATTGCTTCCAAGTCCCACCAGGCTGAATTCGCCAATAGAAATTCCGTTGATGATGTTTGTTCCGCTTCCAATGTAGCAATTCCTTCCTATCGTCGTGCTGCTCGCGATGGCAACATTGCATCCAATCAGCGAATAATCGCTCACCACCGAATCATGATGCACCACGGTGTTTGGGAGAATGCAAACATGATCGCCAACAACCGCATTACTCGTTAACACCACTCCCGCCATCAGCAGGCAGTTCTTTCCAAGCTTCACGCTCTTTCCAATACTTGCCGACGGATGCACAATTGTCGCGAATCTCTCCTGCTTAATTCCAAGTGAAGCGATGTGTTCATGACGCTGCATGTATGAGGCCGGGCTACCCGGAACTGCCAGCACCTTCGCATCTGGAAATTTCTCCAGCGCGCTCCTGTCGTATACAGGGTATTCATTCCTCGCCGCCAGCTTCACAGGATTATCATCAATGAAGCCAACGAACTCATAGTCGCTACCAAGGCAATCCAATGCCTCGATACCGTTGCCATTGAAGGGAAATATGAGCAGTTTGGTGGCAGCCATATAATTCTTAATAGTTATTCAGTGTTTCTATTACGTAGCTAACATCTTCATCGGTAAGCTCAGCGTACATTGGGAGCGAAAGACAATGTGCTGCAAGGTACTCAGCATTTGGGCAATCGCCTTCCTTATATCCCAGGTGAGCGTATGCCTTCTGCAAATGGCAGGGCACAGGGTCGTGCACACCCGGATAAATATTCTTCTCATTGAGATACTTCATCAATCCGTCACGATCCGGTGTGGTGACAACGAAAAGATGAAACACTGACTCATGACCTTCAGGCTGCACCTGCATCTTCAGCTTGTCATTCTTTATCTCCGCGTGATATCTCTTCGCGATCGCCTGCCTGCCTGCATTCCAATCAGGAAGGTACTTCAGTTTTATTTTGAGTGACGCACCCTCGAGACCACCCATGCGCATGTTGTAACCAACCTCATCATGGTAGTAACGCACAACGCATCCATGATTGCGCAGGCTTTGAAGGTGCTTGTAGTATGATTCGCTATTCGTGCTGAGTCCACCAGCTTCACCGCAGGCGCCGAGGTTCTTACCGGGATAGAAGCTGAAGCAAGCCATTTCACCAAATCCGCCAACTGGCTTTCCCTTGTACCTCGCGCCTTGCGCCTGGGCTGCATCTTCTACGAGATAGAGATCATGCTTCGTGCAAATCGCCTGCACTGCATCGATGTCAAAAGGCTGACCATAAAGATGCACGCCAATCACTGCCTTTGTTTTAGGAGTGATCTTCTCTTCAATCTTCGCGGGGTCGATTTCCCATGTATCGGGATCATTGTCCACAAACACGGGAGTGGCACCTGTATAGGAAATTCCCCATGCGGTAGCGATAAATGTATTTGCAGGGATGATCACCTCGTCACCTTCGCCAATTCCCAGCGCGAGCATGGCAAGGTGAAGAGCGGAGGTTCCATTGTCGCATCCCACCGCGTATTTAGTGCCGCAGAATTTAGCGAAGTCCTTTTCAAACTCCTCCACGAAGGGGCCGCCTGAAAACGCCGTATTGTCATAAACTTTTTCAAAAGCCTCGAAAACTTCTTTCTTGATCTGTTGATGCTGTCCTTTCAAATCCAGGCAGGGAATTTTCTTTTCCATGAGTTCGGTATAATGTTTAAATGTTTTTGATGAATTTGGCCGGGCTACCGGCTACAATTGTGTTTGCAGCTACATCCTTCGTAACAACCGCTCCCGCTCCGACCAGCGCATTCTCTCCAATTGTGATGCCAGCAAGAATTGTGGCATTGCTGCCGATTGAAGCGCCCTTCTTCACATGAGTCTCGATCACCTTCCAGTCGGCTTCTGTCTGCGGACTGCCATCGGGGTTAGTGGCACGGGGAAAGAGATCATTAGTGAACATCACGCCGTGACCGATGAAGCAATTGTCTTCGATGTGCACTCCTTCGCAAATGAAGGTGTGGCTCGATATCTTGCAGTTCTTGCCAATGGTGGCGCCTTTTTGTATTTCCACGAACGCTCCAACCTTGCTGTTGTCGTCGATGCTGCAGCCGTATGCGTTCACGAAATTGAAGATCCTCACGTTTGTGCCAACCTTCACATTGTTCAGGCTCTGGCGTTCGTTATTGGTGGTGATCGTTTCCATTATTTAGATTTTTACTTCTTTACCGTTGTTCCTGATTGATTCCTGAGATGCTTCGAGAATCTTTACCACCTTCATGCCGAGAATTGCGTTCGACACCGGCTGAGACTTGTTGATGATGGAAGTCACGAAGTCGTTTGCCACTCCTGAGAGCGCTTCCTGCAACTTTACCTTGGGAAGATACACATCTCCCGTACGGTAGTCAACCATAATCCTGGTTTTGTCTTCCTCAGTCTTATGATTGTAACCAGTATCATAGATCTTCACCTTCTCTGTCGGTTCAAGGTCGTTGTACACGATCATCTTCTTATCACCACCGATCAAGGTCTGCCTCATTTTCACTGGAGATGTCCATGAACAATTGAAGTGTGCGATGAAGTCGCTGTTATAGTTCACAGTCATGTAGGCGATGTTCTCAATCCCGTTTCTTGTATGCGAGATACCTGTTGCATTGATGCTGCAAGGGTCGCCATCAACGAGGTAAGTAAGAATGGAAATATCATGTGGGGCAAGATCCCAGAGCACATTGATGTCGGGCTGGAACAGGCCAAGGTTGATACGAGTGGAATCAAAATAACAAGGGTTGCCAATGCTTCCCGCATCGATGATCTCCTTCATCTTCTGCACCGCGCCCGTGTAGAGGAAGGTGTGGTCAACCATCAGGGTGAGTCCTTTCTTATCGGCGAGCTCAATGAGTTCGTTTGCCTGTGCTACAGATGATGTCATCGGCTTCTCGATGAGAACGTGCTTACCGTTCTCGAGCGCCTTTTTCGCGAGGGCGTAGTGACTAAACACAGAAGTGGCAACAACTACTGCATCGATCTCTGTGTCGTTTATAATATCATCTGCATCCTTCACTCCTTTCACGGTAGGAAAGACCTTTGCCAATAGTGCGAGGCGTTCAGGCCTTGCATCGGCGACTGCTTTAACAATACAATTTTCTGCGGAAAAAAAGTTTCTGACAAGGTTCGGACCCCAATATCCATATCCGATTACCCCAACTCTGATTGTGCTCATTTTCTCAACGGGTTAAGAGATTAAATGTTTCGGTTTATTCGAATACCCACCCGAAGGTGAGTCAAAGAAAACACGTTCGCGGTTTTCCTTTTACAGGCATCCTGCACAGCCATGCCGGCAGTGAACAGGTTTCCTGACAGACAATTGGGATTTAAAGGGGTAACATTAGAACATTGGGTACTCGGATTTGGTCTTCGAAAGCGAGGCTTTCCGGGGGCTATTAATCAAAGGATGCTCGGACCTGAAACGTGGGACGATTTCCCCTCTGCGACTGACTCAAATGCACAAGAATCAGTGAATTGCTGCGCAAAATAGTAAAATAATTTAATTATTCTAAATTTCCTCAAAAAATTCGGGAGGGTAATTTCAACAAGCCTTACAAGGTTTTGCCGACACTGACTTGGACCCTCATTTGCTTGAATTTTTCAACTTTATTCATTACGTTGTGCAATTAACGAACCAGGCAGGAATATGAAGCAAATTTCGGGGTTGAACCTACTTGACCGCATGAAGCCGGGTTGGTTCTTCTTTTTTCTGTTCGCATACCAACTCATTTTCACCTTCCAGGGCTTCGAACTTTCCGACGAAGGACTCTACGCGACTTCCTATCAGCAGATCTTCCGCAACCCGGAGACAGTTCAATATAATTTTATGTTCTGGCTCTCTGCCGTGATCGGCGGCGCCTGGCACAGCCTGTTCCCCGACCTCGGACTCTGGGGCATTCGACTCGCGGGAGTATTGGTTACCACTTCCACCGTAATCGTTACCTATTATCTTCTAAGGAAGCACCTGCGCGAAGCACACCTGAAGCTGGGATTGATTCTCGTAATCCTGCTCATTAACAACAACCTCAAGCTGATTCATTACAATGATCTTTCCGCACTCTTCAACATGATCACTATAGCTTTCTTGTTTGCCGGACTGAAGGAAGAGAATCACTGGAAGCTCCTCATCGCAGGAGCCTTCGTTGCGATCAGCACATTTACGAGGCTGCCAAATATCCTTAACCTTGGACTGGCTTTCGGAATGTTCTATTACGGATACCTGGTCAACAACAGCTTCCGGCAGCAAGTGCTGCAAGTATTCTCATTCGGTGGTGGATTCCTGCTTATGACCGCAGGCCTGCTACTCTTCATGAATGCACTTGGACACCTGCCGATCTTCAAGAATGCTGTCAAACTCGTGTCCGAAATGGGAAGCGGAGGTGAAGACAGTTATTATGGTCCGATCGTGTTGATACGAAATTTTGTGCGAACCTATGCCGCAACTATTAAGCTCACACTATTCGTCGTCGCATTAATCGCCATCGGTGCAATGCTGGTAAACTTCTTCAAAAATACAGAGATCTATGCGAAGTGGCTCGTCACGCTCGTGAAGCTTGCCATTATTGCGGGGATTTGTTATTACATTGTGGATGGATTCATTCACAACTTCACACTGCTCTATTTCTTCACGGGCATCAGCCTTCTCACAACGGCGCTCATCATTTTCACCAACACTACGCCCGAGTTCAGGGTGCTGGCGTTGTTCGGATGTTTCATTTTGCTGACTTATCCGTTTTCAAGTTCTGCGGGACTCTTCACAGTCGGCATCTACAGTCTTTGGCTGATATTGCCCATGACGATTGATTATCTATTTAAGATAAATACAATCAACGGCCGACTCACAATATTTCGTGCAGATGCCGCTGACACAGGTGAAGTATTGTTTGAAAGAAAACAACTGCACGACATCAGGAGATGGACAGTACTCGTGCTTGCCTTCGGTTGCCTGGTCTACAGTTACAGGTATCCCTTCTTCGACAGGCAGGATCGCCTGGAGATGACGGCAACCATTGACAACCCCAGGGCGAAATGGGTGCATACCACTCCACAGCGCGCAAAACTCGTCAACGAGATGCTGGCCGAATTGAACACTCGCGTGAAGGAAGACGATTACTTACTAGGCTACCAAACCATTCCGCTGGTTAACTATCTCACCAACACCAAACCTTACGTGCGTAGTTCCTACCCCTGGCTATACGAAGCTGAAGTGTTTAAGAAGGAACTCACTCGTTCGCTGACTCAAACCCATACGCTTCCCGTGGTAGTGATGCAGAAGGTGAAGTTTACAGGCAGCAGCAGTACATGGCCATCTCAGGATATGCACACTAAAGGTTGGAATGAATCGAATGCAGAAAGAGATAAATACATGTATGAATTTCTCGCTGCTAACTTCTACACCAAAGTTTGGTCGAATGAAGTGTTTAGCATCTGGACTTCGACCCAAACCCTTGATTGATCCATTGCTTTTGTAGAAAAAACAAGGGAAGAATAGCTGTCTCAATTCACGGCGCGATTGTGAAGTTTCATCAACGCAGCGTATGCATTCTTGATAATTATGCGATCTGATTCCGTTATCACACCCGGCTTTATTTCCGACTTACCGGCTTCTGTTGAACCAACATCCACTCTTGTCATTTCAAAAATCTGATCGCCCCTCTCCAAAAAGACATAGTGCTCATTTCCCCATCTCACGATTGCATCCTCTGGCACCAGAATCGCTTCGTTTGATTTGAGTTCAATTACTGCATTGGCAAACATTCCAGGTATCAGATTCGCGGGAGCCTGTTCAAACCTGCACTGAATGATTGCGCTCCTGTTCTCGTCAAGAGACTTGCTGATCAACTGGATTGTTGCCTCATAAGTTTCCGAAGACTGATTTACAATATTCGCCTTGACACGTTGCCCTATTGAAATCGATGGAATATCCTTTTCAAATACTCGCAACTCGAGAATGAGGTCATTCGAATTGATTAGCTCGAACATTATTTCCCCGGGGTCCACGTATTTCCCCACGTTTACATTTATTGCGGAAACATAACCATCAATGGGTGAATAGATATTTATCGACCGACGAATATTTCCTTCATGGAGAGAAGCAGGATCAATGCCAAGCAATATTAATCTCTCTCTGAGACTATTCATTTGAATCCTTTGTGTCCTATACTCACTCTCAACTTGCTCGAATGCTTTGTCGCTCGTGGTTTTTGTTTCATTTAAGGCTTTCTGACGATCATACTCCTTTTTCAAAAATTCAACCTTTGTTTGCGCGACAAGGAAATCCTGTTGAAGCTGGATCAGTGATTGATCCTGCATCGTGGCTATTGCCTCTCCTTTCCGAACCCGTTTGCCCTGAACGAGGTTGGTAGAATGAAGATATCCCCCGGAAGGAAAGCTGATCGACACTCGGTTCTGAGGCGGCACACTGATTACTCCACTCACCTTGATGAAGGCAGATGCCATGCCTTTCTCAGGAGGTCCTACAGTAATTCCGCCGGTGTTCATTTCCGATTCGGAAAAGCTGACCAGGTTCGGATCCTGACTGCTTTCAGTTGTGTCATGTGATGATTTCTTCTGACCGCAGGATGCTGCTGTCAATAGGAAGAATAGCGATAGATATTGTAGTTTCATTTTAATTATTTTATTGCATATGCATTTAATTCAATTACTGTGGCATTCCATTCTTCAATTGCAGAGAAATAATCTGCATCTATCTTGATCGACTCATTAGTGAGCATCATCCATTCGATATACCCTATATCACCACTTGTGAGTTTCGATGTACTTACCTCCCTGATTAATCTTGCCTGCGGTAAAGCGAATCGTTCAAAAAATTCGAGATTTTGATTGATTCTCTCATACTGAAGCAGTAATTCTTTCAAGCGCGTGGATTGTACGCGCAGCAATTCCTCATATTCCGCTCGTGCTGCATCCCGGCTTATCTCCCGGCCCGAAATGCGCGCACGTGTGGATCGGTTGAAGATGGGCAGATCTATACCCAGATTGAAAGAGGAGAACCTGTTTCCGCCAGTATAAAATTTTTCTACTCCATCGACATTCTGGAATCCTCTAATGGATTGATTAGAATAACCCAATGTTAGCTGCGGAAGTAATTTGGTCCGCTCGGCTTCTATCGACCTGGCCCATATCTCCATTTCCTGGACTTTCATCTTTAAGGAAGGCTGATTGAGAACCGTGAGTTCACCTGGTGGAACATTTAACTCAGCGCGGTCAACCGAGGCATCAGGTACATAGATTTCGTTCGAAACAAGTAATGAACTAAATCGCTGCGACAGGATTACCATTTCTGCATCGAGCTGCCGCAGTTGATTGGCCACCTGCATTCTTTGAGACTCTATTCCAGTCTTCTCCAGGATGTTTATATCGCCTACGTCAAAACGCTGCTGCTGTTTAGTCAGCGCCTCACTGAAGATGCTGTCAGCAAGTTGCAACAACCTTCTGCGCTCCCGCAGAATCACCAACCGAAAATAAACCGTGCTAACTTCCTTCCTGATGCTTTGTGCTACTTCCGCTTCAGTTATTGAGAGAGCTTCTGTCTGGGCGTGCAGCAACTCCTTCTGTCTCCTGTAAACCTGAGGAAAGGAAAACGATTGTGAAATGCCGAAACGCGTATCCGCATAAGCGGTGTTGAATCTTCCAAATTCCGAGCTTATTGCAGTCGCCGGTAAGTCAAAGGCAGAAGATTCAAGCCTCTCGGCTGATGAAGTTTTCAACCTCGCAGCCAGCACTCCCGGATGTCTTGAAAGAGCAGTATCAATTGCAGCGTCCAGCGAAATGGGTGTTTGAGCCTGGGCGATTCCTGCTGAGAGAAATATCAAGAGCAACAACAATTGAGTGACCTTCCTCTTCTTCGATGATCTCAAACGCACTTCTGGTAGTATTTTGCGAAGGGACTTTTCCTCGAACCATCTGTAAAGAATTGGAAGAACAAACAAGGTTAGGAAGGTTGCGGATACTAAGCCTCCGATCACTACCGTTGCCAGAGGACGTTGTACTTCAGCACCAGCTCCATTGCTAATCGCCATTGGGAGGAAACCAAGAGATGCAACCGATGCAGTCATCATCACTGGACGAAGACGGGTAAACGTTCCTTTGAAAATTCTTTCCCTGATGTCAGCAACACCTTCCTTCTTTAGCTGATTAAATTCTGTAATTAATACAATGCCGTTCAACACTGCCACGCCAAACAATGCAATGAAACCAATTCCCGCCGATATACTGAATGGCATACCGCGAATCCACAAGGCGAATATTCCTCCGATTGCCGATAAAGGAATGGCAGAATAGATAAGCAAGCTCAGGCTGACGGAATGAAAAGCAAAATAGAGCAAAATGAAAATCAGTAAGAGTGAAACTGGAACAGCAATGGAAAGCCTCTTCCTTGCAGCCAGAAGGTTTTCAAACTGGCCGCCATATTCAATATAATAACCCGGTGGAAGTTTCAGTTCTGACTCTGTCTTATCCATCAACTCCTTCACGATGCTCTGCACGTCACGACCTCGAACATTAAATCCAATAGTTGTACGCCTTTGCGCATTCTCTCTTTGAATCTGGTTGGGGCCAAGTTTAACTTCCACATTTGCGAGATGAGACAAAGGAACCTGCCCGCCTACAGGAGAATGAATCAAGAGGTTTTTTACATCCTCCACATCTTCGCGTAGGTCGCCCTCCAATCTCACCACGAGATCGAACCTTCGCTCGTTTTCGAAAATCTGACCTGCAACCGCGCCTGCAAACGAAGCCTGAACCGTTCTGTTTGCATCGGCTACATTTATTCCATAAAGCCGAAGCGCGTCCCTGTTATAATCGACAACAATCTGGGGAAGACCCGTGATTGTTTCGACATAGAGGTCTTTTGCTCCATCTACCGATTGCACGATTCTTCCTAACCTTTCTGCCAATGATGTAAGCGTATCCAAATCTTCCCCGAATATCTTGCATACTACATCCTGCCTTCCTCCTGTCATTAATTCATTGAACCGCATCTGCACTGGAAATTGAAATCCGGTAGTAATGCCAGGAACATCATTAAGGGCTGAACTCATCTTTTCTGCGAGTTCATCGAAAGTCCTTGCCGATGTCCACTTCTTCTTTGGCTTCAAAACCACCATCATGTCAGAGGCCTCCATTGGCATCGGGTCCGTAGGAATTTCCCCGCTACCGATTTTCGTAACCACCTTTTCAACTTCTGGAAATTTATTCAACAATATTCTTGAAGCCTGCTGCGTTGCCTGGATTGTAGTGGGTAAAGAACTTCCTGTGAGCACACGAGTATCAACTGCGAAATCTCCTTCCTCCAGTTTCGGAATGAACTCTCCTCCCATTCTCGATAAAATGAAAATTGCAATAGCGAATACCAAAATGGTAGCTCCAACGACAAAAGCCGATACCTTCATCACTTTCTTTAAAGCTGTATTGTAAAGCGCACCCACCCTGTCCATTATTCTGTCGCTAAGTGATCGTTTGTGACTTATCCTTCTACCGAGAAGCAATGCACTCATCATCGGTATGTATGTCAGTGAAAGCAGGAATGCACCCATGATTGCAAAAGCAACCGTTAAAGCCATTGGCTTGAACATTTTTCCTTCGATGCCCTGCAGAGTAAGTATGGGCAGATAAACAATGAGAATGATTACCTGGCCGAAAACCGCGGCGTTCATCATCTTCCCCGCAGACTTGTTGACTTCTTCATCCATTTCTCTTTGCCTAACACGGTTAAGGTCTTTGAACTTCTTGTTGTGATGAAGATGAAACATCACGCTCTCCACAACGATTACCGCACCATCGACGATAAGGCCAAAATCTAGCGCTCCCAGGCTCATCAGGTTTCCACTCACTCCAAAAATGTTCATCAATATAATTGCAAAGAGCATGGACAGAGGAATGACCGAAGCCACCAGCAAGCCTGCGCGAAGATTTCCTAAGAAAAGAACCAAAATAAAAACGACTATCAGAGCGCCTTCAAGCAAATTCTTCTCCACTGTACTAATCGCATTGTTTACCATTTTTGTCCTGTCGAGAAATGGCTCTATCATCACGCCTTCCGGCAAGGTCTTTTCAATCTGCGCAATTTTTTCTTTCACATCCCGGATTACCTTGTTGGAGTTTTCTCCTTTGAGCATCATCACAACTGCTCCGGCAACCTCACCTTCATCATTATACGTGACTGCACCATACCTGGTAGCATATCCAATCCTTATATTTCCGACATCATACATCGAAACGGGAGATCCATCTTCAAGGCGGCGAATCACGCTTGAACCTATGTCGTCTTGCGTATTAATGAGACCTTCTGTTCGAATAAAGAGCACAGCGGGTCCCTTTTCAATGTACGCGCCTCCTGTATTCTGATTGTTTCGCTCGAGTGCACTAAAGATCTCTTCGATTGTTAAGTTGTACGACCGCAACCGATCGTAGTTAAGAGAGATCTCATATTGTTTAAGTTTTCCTCCGAAACTACTCACATCTGCTACTCCCGGAGTGCCCAGTAACTGTCGACGAACAATCCAATCCTGAATCGTTCTTAATTCGGTAGCATCATACTTGTGCTCAAAACCTGGCTTCGGTTTCACCACATACTGGAAAATTTCTCCCAGTCCTGTCGTTACAGGCCCCAGCGCAGGACTACCCAGTTCCGGAGGAATCTGATCCTTTATTTGCCCAAGTCGTTCCGATATTTGCTGGCGCGCCCAATAAACATCAGTCTGATCATCAAAGACAATTGTCACTAGTGATAATCCAAAGCGCGAGAATGATCGTTGTTCAATTATTCCCGGAATGTTCCTCGTTGCCTGTTCAACCGGAAACGTAATAAGCCTCTCAATATCTGCCGCTCCAAGAGAAGGGGATGTGGTGATAACCAGTACCTGATTATTTGTAATATCTGGCACGGCATCTATTGGAAGTTTTGTAGCATTATATGCTCCTGCAGCTATGAGTGCCGACACGAGCATAGCCATTATCAATTTATTCCTTATGGAAAAGGAAATAATTCTGTTTAACATGATGTGTTGTTGATTTGTTGAATAAGAAAATGCAAGCCATGAGTCTTCTACCCATGATTGCCTAAACTATTTCAACAGGCACGGGGAGGTTGCCATATTTCCGACAGCTTGTGCGAGGAAACGGAAGGTGAGAATTCAATGTATTGTTCAAGTACCATCACTAATTCAGGCGTGAGCTCAACATTCGATTGAACGGGCAAGCCGATGGTAGTGCTAATCTGCGACAGGTCAATCTTTCTGAAAGGAAGTTGTTGATCTTTCGAATAGTCTTCATCAACCGGATGATTGGTCGAGTAATGCATCCTGAGGTACCCCAGAAAGGATATTTCAGTAGTCTTCTTGTGCTCCAAATAATGCTCGAAAAGGATGGGCAATTTGAGCAACTCGGAAGCCGGAGTCTGCGCTGCAACTACGATTGAAAGAAATAATATTGCCGTCAGGTTTCGCACAAAGCAAAAATAATGTGCCCTGTCGGCCAAAAATATGATTCTGGTCGCCCGGCGACATAATGAAAATCAAATTCTGAGGAATTTGTTGAGGAAAGAATCTTTATTTAGCCAGGTCGTAGACAGTTGATTTTTGGGCTAATTCTATTGCAATTCATTTCTCTACCACGATCCACTCGCACCACCACCTCCAAAACTTCCACCTCCGAATCCGCCGAAGCCGCCACCTCCGCCGCCAGACCAACCGCCACCTCCTCCGCCGCCGCGACCACCACCAAGCAGGCTGCCTAGTATCATGCCAGTTGCGAAATCGCCGAATCCCCGTCTCGATACCATGTGACCACCTCCGCCACCACCACCTCTGCCGCCAATGCCGGCGATCACTGAGATTATTATAATGAATAGCACAAATAGCCCTATGCCAACTCCCCTTCCTCTCTTCTTGTCTGAACCTTCAGGGGCGGTGTACTCTCCTGCCGCAGCGCGCATGATATCATCTACGGCATGGTCGAGGCCACGGTAATAATGCTGTTCCTTAAATGAAGGTGTGATAGAATAGTCAATGATCCGTTGTGCAGTTATATCAGGTATCGCGCCCTCGAGGCCATAGCCAACCTCAATTCTGATCTTTCGATCTTCCACCGCAACGAGGATCACAATTCCATTATTGAACTCCTTTCCACCCACTCCCCATTTCCTTCCAAGTGCGAGGGCGTACTGCTCGTCCTCATATCCCTCCAGTGATTTTATCGTAACGATGGTAACCTGGTTGGAGGTGCTATCATCATAGGCAACCAGCTTCTGTTCCAATTCGTGCTCCTGCTCCTCAGTGAGAATGTTGGCGAAGTCATTCACCAGTCGCGGAGGATTCGGTGGATTGGGAATCTTATCCATCTGCGCATAACCGCAAATGGAGAGCAATAGAAATATGATCGAAAAAAATCTCTTCATCTGTTTAATGTCCGAACACTATCTCATCAGGCAACTCATTCTTGTCAACCTCTGCATCATATGGAAAGTGTTCATGCAGCGCCTCACCGATATCATTCACGCACTGGCGAATTCCTGCGGCGTAATCTGCCCTGTTAAAGTTTGATACCATTTCCCTTACCTCATTCATCCAATATTCTTTTCCTAGTTTATTGTAGATGCCCTCATCTGCAAAAATGGCGAGCTGCCTGTCCTTCAGCGCCACATACACCAGCACGGCATTGCGCTGCTCCGTCTTCTCCATCTGCAGGCCGAAGAATATTTCTGCAGCTCTGTCGATGGCGTCCACGTATTTGCAATAGCTCTCAACGAAGACACGGATTTCACCGCTGGTACGCGATTCATTGTATTGAACCGCGTCTACGATGAATTTCTTTTCTTCAGCGCTGAAGAGGTCTGCAGCCCGTTGCCAGGGAAAGAATTTCACTAGATAATTATTTTAAAATTGTACATCTGGCGCCTGTTCTGCGCCCTGCTCGGCTGTGAAGCCCTGTTTACGCTCGAATCCCATGATACCCGCGAAAATGTTGGTAGGGAATGAACGCACCTTGGTATTATATTTATTCACGGCCGCGTTGAAATCATTCCTTGCTACATTGATGCGGTTCTCTGTGCCTTCAAGTTGAGTCTGCAGATTTCGGAACGCATCGTTTGCGCGCAGGTTTGGATAATTCTCAGTAATCATCAGCAGTCGTCCAAGTGCAGTGGACAATTGTCCCTGCGCCTGTTGAAACTCCTGTATCTTCTCAGGTGTCAGATCAGCAGGATCAACACGCATCTGTGTGGCCCGCGACCTTGCCTCGATCACGTTTTGCAAAGTGGTCTGTTCAAAATTGGCTTCACCTTTCACAGTGTTCACCAGGTTGGGTATAAGGTCTGCGCGGCGCTGATAGCTGCTTTGCACATCGTTCCATTTGTTTTGAACGGTTTCATCCTGCTTCACCAATTGATTATATCCACTGCAGCCCCAGAATACGAAGATTACGAGGATGCCAAGCACAATCAACAGCGTGAGATTACGGGTTCCTTTCATAACTTTAGTTTTAGGTAGGTCCGAAATTACCATTTTTCGTATTTCCTCAAGGTAATTTTTCCATTCATCAAATGATACGTCATCCCTTGAGGCAATATGGTAGCTATGCGGCATGATTTTCGACAATTTCATTCACACAATCATCCTTATGAGTTTTAAGAGATTCATGTTAATTCTCATCCTGCCGGTAGTGACGGCAGTGCAGTGCGAGAAATCACCCGGCAACCAGGAACCTCCGGGAGCAGTGGAATTGCGCGACAGTGTACTTGCCTCGGGATTGCAGCATCCCTGGGAACTTGTCTGGGGACCAGATGATCACATTTGGATGACGGAACGCGGAGGTAAGATCAGCCGGCTCAACCCAGGAACAGGACAAGTAATTCCATTGCATACGATTTCGGAAGTAGTTGCCAATGGTGAAGGCGGTCTCCTCGGTATGGCGCTGCATCCCGATTTCAACAACAACCCTTACGTGTACGTGGTGTACAATTATGGTTCGCCCTACACGGAAAAACTAGTTCGCTTCACTTACAATGGTTCGGGACTTGAGGGCGCAACCACGCTCCTCGACAACATCGATGCCTCATCGATTCATAATGGAAGCAGGATTGTGATTGGGCCAGACAACAAGATCTACATGAGCACCGGCGATGCTGCCGACCAGTCGCATCCGCAGGATCCATCTTCGTTAAACGGAAAGATTTTACGGCTCAATCTCGATGGTTCTGTGCCTGCAGACAATCCAGTACCGGGAAATCCGTACTGGTCGCTCGGGCATCGCAATGCGCAGGGACTCGTGTTTGCAGATGAAAAATTATTCAGTTCGGAACATGGTCCAACGAATGATGATGAGATCAACGTAATTGAGAAAGGAA
>CBINHQ010000006.1:0-18969 GCA_966250475.1 uncultured Chitinophagaceae bacterium | reverse complement strand
TCCTATCACCACCGCACGATGCGGATCGCACAACACAATACGTGCTCCCATGTCGATCAGTTTATCTACAAAGAAGAGTCTGCTTTCAAACATCTTCTGATGTATCAGCAACGAACCCTTCGCCTGTATGGCTGTAACAAGCACAATGCTCAATAAGTCGGGTGTAAACCCCGGCCAGGGATGATCATATATCGTTAAAATAGATCCATCAAGGAAAGTCTGTATCTCATAACTCTCCTGCGAGGGAATGTAAATGTCATCACCCTTTATTTGAAGGTTGATTCCAAGCTGCCTGAATTTTTCGGGAATGATTCCCAGATGGTCCACACCAGCATTCTTAATAGTGATGTTGCTTCTCGTCATAGCCGCCAGACCAATGAACGATCCCACCTCGATCATATCAGGCAGCATTTTATGCGTTGTGCCTGTGAGATAACTCACTCCTTCAATGTTGAGCAGATTGCTGGAAATGCCGCTGATCTTCGCACCCATGCGATTGAGCATATTGCAAAGCTGTTGGATGTAAGGCTCGCAGGCAGCGTTGTAAATTTTCGTGGTGCCATTTGCCATCACCGCACACATGATGATGTTGGCAGTACCCGTCACAGATGGCTCATCAAGTAATAAGTCCGCGCCCGCAAGATTCGGTGCAAGCAAATGAAAGAATCCATCATCCGAATTATAGGTGAATGTAGCGCCGAGTTTCTGAAAATTTACTATGTGCGTATCGAGCCTGCGCCTACCAATCTTATCTCCTCCGGGTTTTGGAATGAATGCCTTTCTAAATCGTGAAAGCATTGGCCCCGCAAGCATCACCGATCCGCGCAGCCTTCCACTTTTCTTTCTGAACGCATCGCTGTGCAGATAGTCAATATTTACATCATCGGCCTGGAAGATGCATGTGCCGGGTGAGGTACGTTCAATCTTCACATTCATCTCACCCAATAATTCAATGAGGAGATTTACATCAAGAATGTCCGGTATATTGGAGACTTCTACTTTTTCAGGAGTGAGCAATACGGCGCTGATGATCTGCAAGGCTTCATTCTTCGCGCCCTGTGGAATTATTTCTCCGGATAGTTGTTTGCCACCTGTGAGTTCGAAATGCATTAACTAATTAATGAATTAGCTAATTAGCAAATTAGCTAATTAGTACCTCTTCTTCTTGTAGTTTCCTCCACCGCCTCTGTTATCATTCCTGTCATTCCTTCTTCCTCCATTGCCGCCGCGCGACTGGAACTTTCCACGTTGTTTGCCATATCCTCCACGATCGCGATCACGGCTGTCCTGCTGGCGGTATGCCTTTACATATGGAGTGTTTGTGAATGTGAGCTGCCCATCCGTAATGCTTGAGAGCTCGCTCTGTATCGCATCATCATGCACCACTTCCTTATGCCAGTTGTTATAAGCAAGCTTCATATAATATGCAATGGCATTGGCGAAACCTAATCGCTTATCCGGGTCTTCTTCCTGAAGCGCCTTCTTAATTACCTCCTCCAGGTTTTTGCCAAGATGAGAGTACCTGGGCTGACGCTCTGGATAGGGCAAAGGCTTAGGCTTTTCAAAAAGCTTTTCCCTTGTCGGAATGGGGTATGGGGATTTTACGTCAAGCTTAAAATCAGAGATGAGAAAGAGGTGATCCCACAATTTGTGGCGAAAATCTTCCACATTTTTCAAATGTGGGTTCAAAAATCCCATCAATTCGATCACTGCCTGGGCATTTCTCTGCCTGCGTTCAGGATCTTCGATAGTGAGCACATGTTCAATCATCTTTTGTACGTGCCTGCCATATTCAAGCATAATGAGGGGGTTCCTCGTTGTGTTGTATTCCATTAAATGCATTTGGGGAATTTGTAAGGGCAAATGTAAGAAAGAGTAAGGCAGGAAAATCAGGGAAGGTCATCAACGCACTCAAGTAGAGGGAAAAAAGAAGGGGCCCCGAACCAAGGCCCCTTTTACAAGCCACCATCCTCTTCCACCTAAGAGGTCATTTAATCAAAAGTTGATGAACGCTGTACTGCTTGCTCTCCTTATCCGTGATCCTCAACCAGTAAACACCGGTTTCCAATCTGGCAACCTGTACATAGGACGACCCACCTGTCGCAATTTCTTTCTTCACTACGGCCTGACCCTGCGCGTTAAAAATTTGGATGTTGTAATGTCCGGTTAAAATATTATCAAATTTGATACCAACTATGCCATCCGAAGGGTTGGGATAGAGGCTAAATTTAGGAAAATCGGACTTTTCCAGTACCACCTGGCGAATATTACTATACTTCATCACTCCGGAAGCATAAACCTGCTTTATTCGGAAGAAATATGTTCCGCCCTGTGAATGATCTGCCTGGTACACAACATTATATGAGGAGTTTCCTGCATGTTTCGGCTGGGTGTGGAAACTGGTGAAATTGATACCATCACGGCTAACCTCAGTTTCGTAATGGTATTCAGAATAAGCATCGTCGAAGCCACTCCATTTTAACTCAGCCTTGTCGGTACCGAGCTTGAACACATTGAACTGCCTGATGTTGGCCGGAAGTGCCTGGGCAGGACAAGTACAATACTCAAACCTGAAGTTTACAAATGCGGAGGTCACCACGGTATTATTATAATTACCACCGGTAACCGACACATTAGTGAATGCCTGAATGTCATAAGTGTAAGAAACGCTGTCTAGTCCATAGAACTGGACAATTGTTGCCGAGTCACTGATCTGTCGGCAGACCTGGTGCGCATTGAGCACAGTATCCTTCAGCGATACGAAGTCGGGACCAGAGCCAACAACTCCGTTTGTCGCTCCCAGATTATAAGTGCCGTAGTGCTGGTTCACACTGTTTGATAAAGGAGTACTTAAACCCGGACCTGTAATCTGGTCGGTACGGATGTAATACACATCGGCCGTCTGCGGCGAGGCAGAATTGTTCTCAATACTCACCGAATCGATCACGCCCGTAATCGTCACGCACAGTCTCACACAAGTGACCATTCCATTTTGAGGATCGAATTGAGGGAACTTAATCTGCATCGTATTTATACCAGCAGGTGTTGCGATAGTAGTATCAAATGCGGTTGATCCCGGGGTTTCGCCACCGGCACACTGGCCACTAGCCTCATTAAGGAAAAATGCCGTGAGAATCGATAGTAGCGTAACTCTAGAAATAGGGGTAAATCTTGCTTTCATAGGTTACAGTTTTGGTAATTCATGGAATGGATATACGCTATAAAAATAGCCCCTATCGCATTGGTGGACAATTGTATTACTGCTCTATTTTCTGATCAGTATTAACCATATATCCACAGAAATATTTCTTGTATGCTTTACGAAGGGGTATAGAAATTATCCCTGAGTACCGAAATTGATGCGAATGTGAAATCTACGTGGTTTATCAACGCTAATGCATCGTATTTGCGAACAGAGAATTCCTCATTTGTTCCTTTAATTTTGCGCGCATGCGCATTGCAGTAAACACAAGGTTTCTACTTAACGACAGACTTGAAGGATTTGGTTATTTCATCTACGAACACTTCATCAGAATAACGAAAGCGCATCCCGAACATGAGTTTATTTTCATATTTGATCGTCCATATGATAAGAAGTTTGTATTTAATGAAAATGTGAAAGCAGTAATCACTGGTCCGCCGGCACGCCATCCCTTGCTTTGGAAACTTTGGTATGATGTGAAGATTCCATACGTATTGAAAAAGTATAAGGCTGACGTGTTTGTTTCCGCCGATGGATTCTGTTCTCTCGCTACGAAGGTCCCGCAATGCCTGGTTGTGCATGATCTTTCATTTCTTCATTATCCCGCTTTCATTCCAAAGTCGCAGTTGATGTTTCTACGCTATTACACTCCGCGATACATCAAACAGGCAAAGGCTGTGATTACCGTCTCCCAGTTTTCTAAGAATGATATCATCGAACAATATGGTGCATCACCTGATAAGATAAAGGTGATACTGAATGGAGCCAAAGATTCATTCAAGCCAGTTTCTGTTGAGGAAAAAGAAGCCATCAGGAAGAAGTACACAGATGGAAAGGAGTATTTCATTTACACGGGCTCCATTCATCCAAGAAAAAATCTCGTCAATCTCCTCAAGGCATTTTCAATCTTCAAGAAGCGTCAGAAGAGTAATTGGAAACTCGTGATAGCCGGTAGGCTTGCATGGAAGAATGAAAAATTCAATCAAAGCCTGAGGACATATAAGTATCGCCAGGATGTGGTAATGACTGGTTATCTTCCCGAGGAAGAACTTGCAAATCTCACGGCTGCGGCGTACGCAATGGTCTATCCTTCATTGTGGGAAGGATTTGGAATTCCGGTGGCTGATGCGATGAAGGCCGGCGTGCCCGTGATCACCACAAAAGGTTCCGCGATGGAAGAAGTGGCTGCAGGTTGCGCATTACTCGCCGACACAAACAACCACCAGGATCTTGCGGAGAAGATGATGATGATGTACAAAGACGAAGGCATGCGTGCAAACCTGATAAAGAAGGGAAATGAGCAGGTTAAGGATTACGATTGGGGCAAGGCAGCTAACAAATTGTGGGATGCCATTATCCAATTAACTAATTATCCAATTAGCTGATTAGTTATTTACATTTGCGATTCAAAAAAATCAACGATGAGTAAGTCAACTATTTCGATAAATGTGGAGATGGATGAGAAGCGCGTTCCGGAAAAAATTTCATGGTCAGCCACGGATGCAGTGGGCGATCGCGAGCAACAGGCCAAAGCCATGATGCTCGCACTTTGGGACGGCGCTGAAAAAACCGCACTTAGAATTGACCTCTGGACCAAGTCGATGATGATGGACGAGATGGGCGACTTTCTCTACCAGACCATGATGACGATGGCCGATACGTATGCGAGGGCAACAAATCACGCCGACCTGGTTGCGGAAATGAAAACCTTCGCCGCGGATTTCTATCGCAAGTCGCGCGAGAAGCTGAAGAACCCACAACCCTGATTGTTTCACCAAAAAATCTTGCACTATGTCATTGGAACAAAAGATCATGACCGAGCTCAAATCGGCAATGCTGGCGAAGGACGAGGCCGCGCTACGCAGCCTGCGTGCAGTGAAAGCAGCAATCCTTCTTGCAAAAACTTCCGAAGGAGCACAAGGAAATCTAAAGGAAGAAGACGAAGTGAAGTTGCTGCAGAAGCTGGTGAAGCAACGCAAAGACTCACTCGATATCTACATCAAACAGAATCGTCCCGACCTCGCAAAGAAGGAAGAAGAAGAGATTGCAGTGATCAGCAGGTTCCTTCCCGCGCAAATGTCCGCCGAAGAACTTCGCGATATCATCTCGAAGATCATTGCAGATACAGGCGCCTCATCTCCCGCCGACATGGGCAAAGTGATGGGTGCGGCTAATAAGCAACTCGCCGGTAAGGCTGATGGGAAGACAATTTCAATGGTGGTGAAGGAGTTGTTGTCAAAGTGATGCACCTACGGTGCGATCGCCTGCGGCGATTAGATGGGAACGAAGGATGGTTTGATGCGTGTCTGAAAAACGACTTTTTGTAGGCTGGACAATTGTATGCAGATTTAATATGATTGCTTTGATTCATTATGATCGAACCTTTAATCCGTGTGCATCCGTTAAATCTGTTTCATCCGTGTCCAAAAATTAGTCCGTGGCCACCACGGATTTATCAATAAACTTCCTGTTTTGCTTGACATCCTTTTCGCCGTCATACTTGTACTCGCTATCATCAAAGGCTACCAGCGCGGACTGATCGTCGGATTGTTTTCCTTCCTGTCTGTGATTATCGGTCTCGCCGCCGCGATGAAGCTTTCAGCCGTGATGTCTGTTTACCTCGGCGAGAACACCAATATTTCCGAACGATGGTTACCCATCATTTCCTTTGCACTGATCTTTCTGCTTGTGGTGTTGCTGATCAGACTTGGCGCAAACATTCTGCAACGCACTGTAGAAATATCCATGCTTGGATGGATCAACCGCCTCGGAGGAATACTGCTCTACACAGCATTGTTCATGGTCGTGTTCAGCGTGCTCATTTTTTATGCTGATGAGATGAAGCTAATCAGTGATTCTGCCAAAGAATCTTCCATCGCCTACTCCATCATACAACCCTGGGGCCCCGCCTGCATCAATTTGCTGGGCTCGGTGGTTCCCATCTTCAGGAATATGTTCCTGGAACTCCAGGAATTTTTTGACGGAATCGTTCCCGCCAGCGAAGGGTAAGTGAAATGTCTTAGGGTTGAAATCATGCAATTGAGCCCGTGATTTCAAACTTTCATCCACAGAATATGTTTGATTTTTGATTATCTCACAGGAACACTACTCTAAAGTGGTCTTCAGGAGGTTATATTTGCATAGCTTGCCAGCAATAACACGCAGAACCTAAATATTTTGCTCTAAAACATTTATTTTAGCAAAAATTAAAATTGCTTAAGGCAACAATGAGTTACGAGATCAAACAGCACGAAAAATTTAAGTACGTAGAGGAAGGCGAAGGCGAGCCCCTGATGCTGTTACATGGTTTGTTCGGAGCGTTGAGCAACTTTGAAGGATTAATTGAATATTTCAAGCATCATAACCGTGTAATCGTGCCCATGCTTCCATTGCTGGATATGGATATCCTTCATACCAGCGTGGGTGGTCTCGCAAAATATGTGCATCGTTTCATTGAAGCCAGACAGTTGAACGACGTGCATCTGCTTGGTAACTCTCTCGGAGGTCATGTTGCTCTTGTGCACATACTCAAGCATCCCGAAAAAATCAAATCTCTCATCTTAACTGGCAGCTCCGGACTTTTCGAAAATGGAATGGGCGACAGCTATCCGAAGAGGGGCGATTATGAATACATAAAGAAGAAGACCGAATTAACCTTCTACGACCCGAAAACTGCCACAAAGGAACTGGTCGATGAAGTCTACAGCATCACGAATAACAGATTGAAAGTCATTAAGATAATTGCGCTTGCTAAGAGTGCCATCAGAAATAATCTTGGTGAGGAACTCAATCAAATCAAACAACCAACGTTATTAGTTTGGGGAAACAATGATACCATCACACCGCCATTCGTGGCAAGGGAATTCAATAGGTTAATCCCCAACAGTGAACTCTATTTTATTGACAAATGTGGTCATGCTCCGATGATGGAGGTTCCGGATGAGTTCAATCAGATACTTCATAAATTTTTGAAAAAGCTCAATGAGCCTGCAACAGTAGCCTGAACGTTGAGGTCTTATGAAAAACTAAATGCCGCTATCCATGTTAACAGGAGATCTATCATCCCAAACGCTCCCATACCTGCGATTGAGCGATAAGGTGTACCTGGCCTTGCAACTAATGAAGGAGAACCAGGTAGCACACCTCCCGATCGTGGACGGAGACAAGTATGTCGGAATAATCAGCGAAGACGATTTGCTTCTTGCAGAGAATGAAAACGCCGCCCTCGACACACTTCAGCAATCCTTTTCAAATACTTCAGTAAAGGAAGACGAACACTTCCTCAAAGCCCTGCAGGTTGCTGCAGAGAATGGATTGAGCGTGGTTCCTGTAGTAGATAGCGAAAATGGTATAACTGGAGTTGTGGTTTACAACGAATTACTTAAGCATGCTTCAGAATTCATGAGCCTGAGTGAACCAGGTGGCCTGATCGTGCTCGAGATGGCAAGCAACCAGTATTCATTCAATGAACTTACAAGAATACTCGATAGCAACGACGCACAGATTACTCAATTAAACACATTCAATAACCCCGAGACAGGAATGATGCAGGTAACCATCAGAGTTAACAAGCCTGATGTCTCCGACATAGTCGCCACTTTCCAGCGTTATGATTATGATGTAAAATATTACTTCGGCGAAGAGTTGTACGTGAATGAAATTCGAAGCAATTACGACAACCTGATGAATTACCTGAAGATCTGAAAATTTGGCCCATCTTTAGTCATAGATCAAAAAATACGGTTATTTTTAGATGAACCGGATGAAGCACCTGATGTTGAGGGAAAGAAAATATTGTCTATGGCTCTTATTAGTGTTTGCCTGCTGTGAAAAATTGTCTGCACAGTTTCCAGGCAGCAGCGAAAGCTCATTTTCCACCTCGCAAGAACAATATCAATCTACAACAGATACTACTGATCCCGGCCCTGCACTCTTCAAAGTAAGAGAGATATACATCTCCGGTAACAAGCGCACAAGAGCAACGGTCATTCTCAGAGAAATTCCATTCAAGTCAGGTGAACACTACCCCTTACAAGAACTCGTGAAGAAGTTCGAAGGTGCAAGGAAACAGCTCATGAATACCTCTTTGTTTCATGAGGTGGTTGTCGCACTCAAAAGTTTTGACGGATACGACATCGATATTATCGTAGATGTGAAGGAGCGCTGGTATATTTTTCCTGTTCCTTATTTCAAACCTGTTGACCGAAACATCAACCAATGGATCGTTGAACAAAAGGCAAGCCTGAGTCGCGTGGACTACGGCGCCAAGCTGCTTTACAACAACGTTACGGGAAGGAATGACAAACTCAGATTCTGGTGGATCAACGGCTACACGAAACAACTTTCATTCAGCTACGATGGACTGTATATCGACAAGGCTATGAAATGGGGAACCAACGTGGCCTTTGCTGTCGGAAGAAACAGGGAGACAAATTACAACACCATTGGCAACAAGCAGGTTTTCATTAAGGATGAAGACAATTACGTTAGGAATTTTCTTTCCACTTCATTCGAGATTACTTATCGAAGAGCCATTCGGACAAAGCACAAATTCGGCATCAACTTCACGAGGGAAGAAGTAAGTGATTCGGTGATCAAACTGAATCCATATTATTTTGCCAATATGAAGGCAAAGACTTCATTCATCGATCTCTATTACATACTCTCTTACTACGATCTCGACTACATTCCCTACCCAACACGCGGCTATGCGGTTGAGGCCTCGCTGGTGAAGCGCGGCTTCAACGGCGGAGAAAATATGTGGGGGATAAATTCGAAGGCAACTGCGGTATGGCCAACAGGTAAGAAGACTTTCTTTACACTCAGCGCATTCGCCGGAGTAAAGCTTCCCTTCGATCAGCCGTTTTACAACAGGAGAATGCTTGGCTACAGCGATGCGTTTCTCCAGGGATATGAGTACTACGTAATGGACGGAATAGCTGCAGGATACCTGAAGACCATGTTTACGAGGAAACTCTTTAACTTCAACATCAAGACACCGGCGTTGAAGAAGTTTGCTTCGCAAAGAATTCCATTCGGTGTGTTCGCGAAGGTTTATGCAAATGCAGGGTATGTGCACAATCTCGAACCTGGAACAAATTTCCTTTCCAACCGTATGTTATTTTCGGGTGGAGTTGGACTCGACATCATTACCCTGTATGACTTTACGCTGAAACTTGAATGGTCTTTTAACCAACTTGGGCAGAATGGAATATTTTTTCACCGGAACACCTTATTTTAATTTTAACGCATGAAGGCAGCCATCTACAGCCGTATCATGGAGGAAGAGCAGCAGAAGGACCTTCAGATATTCTTCGACGAGCTGGCACGACAAAATATCGAACCCGTCATCTATCAATATTTCTTCGACCAGATAAACGGACGCATCAATCTGCCTCCCGAGGCGCAGACCTTCATACTGTCAGAACAACTCACCGAAGAAATCGAATTCATAGTTAGCCTTGGTGGTGATGGCACTCTCCTCGACACGATCACACTCGTGAGAGACAAGAACATCTCCATCATGGGTGTGAACTTCGGCAGATTAGGATTCCTCGCAAGCATTGGTCGCAGCGAGATGGAATCGGCCGTGCGTGCAATCGCGAAGAGATCATACGTGATCGACAAGCGAACCATGATCCACCTCGACGCAGATATGCCCATGTTCGGCAACGTGCCGTACGGGTTAAATGAATTTTCAGTGCACAAGCGCGACACCGACCCAATGATCAAGATTCACACCTACCTGAACGGAGAATTTCTAAATACTTATTGGGCCGATGGATTGATCGTAGCCACGCCAACCGGATCAACCGGCTATTCATTGAGCTGCGGTGGTCCTATTGTGTTTCCCGAATCAGGCAGCTTCGTCATCACTCCCGTTGCTCCACATAATCTCAATGTGCGATCCATCATCGTTCCCGATGATAACATCATCTCATTCGAAGTGGAAAGCAGAAGTGATAACATCATCTGCGCTCTCGACTCACGCAGAGAAATCGTAGGAAAGAATGTGCAACTCGCAGTCAGAAAAGAAAGCTTCGAAGTAAGTCTCGTGAGACTGAGTGAAAACAACTTCCTTCAAACCCTCCACAACAAACTTACCTGGGGACTGGACAAGAGAAACTAATTAGCTAATTAGTTAATTAGTTAATTAGTTAATTAGCTAATTGGCCGTAGGACATCTGTAAGATTGCAGATTCAGCGTGAAGTGAACCATCACCGTAACAAACTGATCCTTTTGTTTACTGTTACCCCGCTGGCGGTCGGGAATACCGATGGGTTCTCCCACTTCATAAGACCGATCGATTAAAAGGAAGGCTACAGATGGTGTACCATCCGCATTAGTTGGAAATGCTGCAGGATCAACATAAGTCTTGCTCACATCGTCGATGTAATCCGTATTCGTAAACCTGTGAAGAATTTCCAGCCCGACATTAAACCTGTCGTTGAAAGAATATTTTACACCCGCACCAAAAGGAAAGCTGATGCCCATCGTGCTGTACATCTTTCTGTCGGGATAGAGGCTGCTGCCCTGTCCTTCTGTGCCGATCTCCAATTGACGGAAATAATATTTCTGCCCGCCGAGAAACCCATACGGGTCATAACTGAAGATTCCCGCGCCCAGCGTGACATATGGCGTAAAATTGTATTGTGGTTCTCCCGGCATAAAACGGAAGAAGTTGAAATCGCCCTGGAGTGAGAGTTCCCAGATATTCGTGTTGAAGCTCAGGTTGCGCCGCAGCATGTATTCATTGTGCGTGTTGTACCTGTCAGAATATCCAAGCTGGGCAAAGGTTCCGCTGATTCTCGCCGCTATGTAATTGCCGAAATTCTTGCGAAAGAAGAGGCTCACAGAAGGTTTTGCCCTGTTGATGCTCGCGCGAGTGTTAAGATCACCAAAATAATGCGCGGCTCCAACGGCAATGCCGAATTCACCCTCCTGCACAATCGACTCCTGGGCCGAAACCTGCCGGGAAACACATAATCCAATCGTAATTGTAGCTAAGAAGGTCCAGAATTTCATCCTCATATCCTGCAAAATAATTCGTTCGAATAATTCATAACGTAAAAATGCGTGTTTTCTTTTATGGTGGTCAGGGTTTTAGCATGTAGAAGCGGATATTTATCTTATTCTCCCTGATTATCCCCCTTATCCCAATCCTGAATGGGTCTGCCGACTTAGCCGATTAAAATATACCTTTGCTGCCCTGAATTTTTATGTCACTAGTAGAAAAGATTGAAAAATCCGCATTGCCCCGGCATATTGCCATCATCATGGATGGCAATGGACGCTGGGCAAGAGAGAAGGGGCAGGACCGCCTTTATGGCCATTTTCATGGCGTGGAAAGTGTACGCGATATCGTGGAAGGCTGCGCAGAACTTGGAGTAGGCTATCTAACGCTATACGCATTTTCTACGGAAAACTGGGAGCGGCCAAAGGATGAAGTGGTGGGATTGATGGAATTGCTCGTGAGCACGATTCGTAAAGAGGCAGAGACGCTGCATAAAAACAACATCCGGCTGCATGTGATTGGTGACATGGACATGCTGCCCAATTATGCAAGGAAAGAATTGGAGGAAGCGTTGGAAATCACCTCACGCAACACAGGGCTGAACCTCGTGATGGCGCTTAGCTACAGCGGAAGGTGGGAACTCGTGCAGGCAGGCAAACGCATCGCCGAAGAAGTGAAGCAGGGTAAGCTCGAACCTGACATGATTACTCAGGATACCTTCAGGAATTACCTCTGTACCCGCGATTTTCCCGATCCGGAACTTATGATCAGAACCAGCGGAGAATTTCGTATCAGCAATTTCCTGTTGTACCAACTGGCTTATTCGGAGCTTTATTTCACTGATGTGCGCTGGCCCGACTTCAGGAAAGATAACCTGTACGAAGCCATCATCGATTTCCAAAACAGGGAGAGGAGATTTGGAAGAACAACCGAGCAGTTGATCGCAGGCAACAAAGAAGAAAAGGAACAGGAGGGATAGCCCCTTAGTTTTATGACTTCTTTGACAGTCTGCACCGAACTGTTTGGGGATTTACTGTTAATTTGCCGCCGGCTTAGGCCTTCGGCTGATAATATTCACATAACAAGCCGATTATATTCCCGATGAGGATTGGGAATGACGATTGAACAATCAAACATGCGACAATCTTTACTTCGTATCACTGTCCTAATGCTCATTGCGGCCGCCCCGGCCTTAAGTTTAAGTGCACAGGAAGATACCAGCAGGCCAACAGCGATCGATCCTAACCTTCTCGCGCTCGAAACAGCAAGAATACCCAAGGAATATACCGTAGCAGGAGTGGAGATTACCGGAATCAACCACCTCGACACCGGCATCGTACTTTCAATTGCAGGCATACAAGTGGGAGATAAAATAATGATCCCCGGCAGCGACATCTTTGCCCGCTCCATTCAAAATCTCTGGAGACAGAAACTTTTTTCTAACGTTCAAATCTTCTTCACAAGACTCGAAGGCAATAATGTATGGATCGAAGTGCACGTTGCCGAGCGACCTCGACTTGGTAATTTCTCATTTGAAGGAATAAAAAAGACGGAAGCTGAGGAATTGCAGGCCAAGATCGGACTCGCCAAACAGACCATCATCACCGAGAACATGCGAAGAAACATCTCGGAGATCACCACTAAATATTACCAGGATAAAGGCTATCACAACGTGGCTGTTCGACTCGAGGAGAAGCCTGATCCAACTTATGCAAACTCCAACTCCATCACCATCTACGTGAGTAAAGGTGAGAAGGTAAAGATTGATGAGATTAATTTCTTCGGAAACACCAACGTGCCTTCACTCAAGCTAAAGAAGCAGATGAAAGGCACGAAAGAGATGAGCAAGTTCACACTCTTTCCATCACGCATTCCCAGTCCCTACGGTGAGAAGAGAAAGATGAGCTTCAAGGAATACATGAACAACTGGGGATTGCTTTCACTCAGCAAGACCAAGGAACTGCTCGATCCATATTTCAGGTTCAAACTCTTCAGTTCAGCCAAGTTCAATCCGGTAAAGTATGAAGATGATAAGGACAATATCATTAAGTACTACAACTCGATCGGCCATCGTGATGCACGTATCGAGAAGGACACCATTGTTAGCGATCCAACCGGCGCCAGCAGCAAGATCAACATCGATATTAAACTAAACGAAGGAAGGCGCTATTACTTCGGCAACATCACCTGGAAGGGAAATGCGAAATTCTCCGATTCTCTGCTCAATGCCATCCTCGGTATCCGCAAGGGTGATATTTACAATCTTGATTTGCTGAACCAGCGCCTCGGTAAAGAACTGACGCAGGAAGGCGGCGACATCAGTGGTTATTACATGGACGATGGATACCTCTTCTTCCGCGTGGATCCGGTGGAGACCGCTGTGTATAACGATACAATCGATCATGAGATTCGCATCATCGAAGGTCCTCAGGCGAGAATCAAGAACGTGACCATTGCGGGGAACGACCGTACGAAAGATCATGTGATCCGAAGAGAATTGCGAACGATTCCCGGCGAGAAATTCAGCCGAACCGACCTTATTCGCTCTCAGCGTGAACTTGCAAACCTGCAATACTTCAACCAGGAGACGATTAATCCCGGCATCGTGCCAAATGCAGAAGATGGAACGGTTGACATTAACTGGAGTCTTGAAGAGAAATCATCCGATCAGCTCGAGCTTTCTGCAGGATGGGGCGGGGGAATCGGTCTTACGGGTACACTCGGAGTTACCTTCAATAACTTCTCCATTAAGAATATCTGGAAGAAATCTGCCTGGGATCCCTTGCCTACCGGAGACGGACAGAAGTTGAGCCTTCGTATTCAATCAAACGGTAAAGCATTCCGTTCATACAACTTCTCATTCACAGAGCCATGGCTTGGTGGAAAGAGAAGGAACTCGCTCACCGTCGCTTACAACAACAGTAAATACTCAAATGCATTCGATCCATTTACTGGAAGGATCGACCGTGCGAGGTCCGATACAAATTATCTTAAGGTAAATGGTTTCTCAGTTGCGCTTGGCAAACAGTTGAAGTGGCCCGATGACTTCTTCAGCCTTGTGTACGCGATCAACTTCACACAATACAAGCGCCGCAATTACGGCATCTTCGAAGGTGTAAGTGATGATGGAACATCGAACAACCTCAGCTTCAAACTTGCCTTGCAACGTTCATCGGTGTATGACCCCATTTTCCCCAGAGCCGGCTCTAACTTCATGGCGAGTGTGCAGTTTACGCCACCTTATTCTTTGTTCAATCCCGACATCGTGAATGCCGCGGATCCCTACAAGAATCCAGAATATCACAAGTGGCGTTTCAATGCTGAATGGTATGTGCCGGTGAGCAAGCCCATAGGAGAAAACAACAGGCAGTTCATTCTGAAGATCGCCGCGAAGTATGGCTTCATGGGAAGGTATAACAAGGACCTTGACTATTCACCTTTCGAGCGTTTCCAGGTTGGTGATGCAGGTCTCACCAACAATTTCGGTCTGCTTGGTTACGATATCATAGCACATCGCGGATACCCCGTGTATGAATCATCTGATCCTACCATCAATCCCGACCAGCAGAACGCCAGCAGGTTCTTCACAATATTCAACAAGTACCAACTTGAACTTCGATACCCCTTGGTGACAAATCCCGGAAGTACCATCTACGGCCTTGCGTTCTTCGAGGCTGCCAACGGATGGTATGATTTCAAGGATTACAACCCATTCAGGCTTCGCCGTAGTGTGGGTGTTGGTATGCGTTTCTTCCTGCCGATGTTTGGTCTGCTTGGATTTGATTACGGTATCGGTATCGATCGCATCACTCCAGGTAGCGGGCTTAAGAATGCTTCAAGGTTTACCTTCATGCTTGGCTTTGAACCGGAATAGCGACCAAAACCATCCTGGCAATTTTTAAAATAAAAATTTAAACAGATGAAAAAATTATTCTTTGCAGCCGTATTGGTCCTCTTTGCATCTGCAATGCAGGCTCAGAAGTATGCGATCATCGACACAAGATATATCCTTGATAAGATGGATGAATACGCCACAGCGCAAAAGCAACTCGACGACATCGCTGCTGACTGGCAGAAGGAAATTGACCAGAAGCAGGCCGCCCTCGACAGAATGTACAAGGACTACGAGGCGGAGCAGGTAATGCTTAGCGAGGATTTGAGGAAGAAGCGCGAAGACCAGCTCTTCGTTAAAGAGAAGGAACTGAGGGATCTCCAAAGGCAAAGATTTGGCTTTGAGGGCGATCTGTTTAAGAAGAGGCAGGAACTGATCAAACCTATACAGGACAAGGTGTTCAACGCCGTACAGAAGCTTTCCGTTCAGCGTGGATATGACTTTGTGCTTGACAAAAGTGAGGGAATTACCATTATCTTTGCCGACCCCAAACTGGATAAGAGTGAGGATGTATTGAGAGAACTTGGGATCAGGAATTAATTAATTAGTTGATGGGGGACGCAACTATTTTGAAGGAATCGGAATCTTTTAATTTGTAAAGTATAAATGGCCATTGGCCGAAAGTAAAACACAGTTATGAAAAATTTGAAAGCTCTGGCGGTTGTAGTAGCAATAATGATGAGTAGCGCTCTCATGGCCCAGACCAAGATCGGCTACATCAGTGTGGACAATATGGTAGCTATCATGCCCAAGACTGCCACGCTCGATTCAATTATTGAAAAATATCAGACCGACTCAATCGCTCCCCAATTCCAGCAATTGATGACGACTTACCAGTGGAAGGATAGCATGCTTCGCGATACCGTGGGAACTCCCATCACTGTTCGCCGTCAGATCGAACAGGAACTTCCAACATTGCTTTACCAGCTTCAGAACTGGCAGGCTATCGTGCAGCAGGCAACAGAAGCAAAGCAGAATGAATTGCTCGCTCCGATTTACAGGGAAGTATATGAAGCTATCAGAACCGTGGCCAAAGAAAAAGGATACACACACGTGTTCAATCGAGAGGCCCTGTTGGTTGCACCCGATGGAGATGATATGATAATGGCTGTCGCCGCAAAATTGAAAGTCACTGTGCCTCCGCAATTGAGGCCTGGGTATAAACCTCCGACCAGCGGTCAGTAAAACGAAATTGAATCCCGGATTTATTCCGGGATTTTTTTTGAGCATAATCAGGCGAATTCAAACCATGAAACTTATCCTGCCTAAATTTGAATATGTCTACAACTGGTCCGATCGGAATTTTTGATTCAGGCTATGGCGGACTCACCGTGATGCGTGAGATTGTGCAAAAGCTACCGCAGTATGATTATCTCTACCTGGGAGACAACGCCCGTGCTCCTTACGGCAACAGGTCGTTTCAAACAGTCTACCAATACACGCTCGAATGTGTGAAATGGTTCTTCAGCCAGGGCTGTCCGCTGGTAATCCTTGCCTGCAATACCGCCTCTGCAAAAGCGCTTCGAACTATTCAGCAGAATGATCTGGAGAAATTAGCTCCGGGCAGGAGAGTGTTGGGAGTGATCAGGCCCACTACCGAATTGATCGGGCAGATGTCTGAGACGGGAAGTGTAGGAGTGCTCGCCACTGCGGGAACAGTCGCATCAAATTCATACCCACTCGAAATCGCGAAGTTTTATCCCGATTTGAAAGTCTATCAGGAGGCCTGCCCGATGTGGGTGCCGCTGGTGGAGAATGATGAGTACACGGGTCATGGTGCTGATTTTTTCATTAAGAAGAATCTGCACAACCTTTTTGCGAAGGGAGAAAAGATTGATGTGGTGCTGCTGGCTTGCACGCATTTCCCATTGTTGAAGGAGAAGATACAGGCGCACCTTCCAGTTGATGTGAAGCTCGTATCTCAGGGAGAGATCGTGGCAAATAGTCTCGCGGATTATCTCTCACGGCATCCCGAAATAGAATCAAAGTGCGGCAGGTCGGGGCAGAGAAAGTTTTTCACAACCGATTCGCCCGAAGACTTCGATACGCATGCTACAAGATTCTATGGGGAGCCGGTGCAATCTGTTAATCAATTAACTAATTAGCTAATTAGCTAATTAGTCAATTTTTCAAATTAAAATCCCTACCTTCGCCGTCCTTTCACAAACAATGGGTGTGGTGACCTTTTGTAGACGAGTTGAAAACCGGTCCGCTTCTCCCGGATCGCATTCATAAAAACTGTGAAAATAGAATAAAATGAAACGTACATTCCAACCTCATCGTCGCCGTCGTAAGTCCGTGCATGGATTTCGCAAGCGTATGCAGACTGCCAATGGCCGCAAGGTGTTGGCCAGCCGCCGTGCAAAGGGTCGTAAGAAGTTATCGGTGTCGGATGAAAGAAAATTGAAGTAATCGGAGGAGTAGTCTCCCCGGAATTGAATAATTTGATAGCCCCGATATCCGGGGCTATTTTAGTTTATAAAAAATAAAATCTGGCCAGGCAATTCACATTAGGACGAAACGAGCGGCTCAAGAGCCGGAAGAGAATTCAGCAACTCTTTGAAGAAGGTCGCAAGCTGAATGTGGATCTGTTTCGCATTTCGTGGATGAAGGAGAAGGATGCAGAGGAATCTCTGCTGCAATTTGGCGTAGGCGTCTCATCCAGGAATTTCAGGCGGGCGGTTGACCGCAATCGCATCAAACGACTAATCAGGGAGGCATGGCGCGTGAAGAAGAATGAGCTGAAGGATCTTGCCGCCAACAAATCGCTGGCAGTTTTTGTTTTCTTTACTTATACCGGAAAAGAATTGCCTTCGTTCGTGGAAGTGAATTCCGCGATGACGAAGGCAATTGAAAAGTTAACCGGGCTGATTTCCAAATGAAGACCTTTCTCCGCATACTGGCGCTTCCTTTTTTGTTGCTGATAAAAATTTACCAGTGGGTCATTTCACCATGGCTTGGACCCAAGTGCAGGTTCACACCTTCATGTTCACATTATGCTGCCGAGGCACTGAAGAAGCACGGCTTGTTTAAAGGTCTCTATCTTTCCATCAGGCGAATCAGCCGATGCCATCCCTGGGGTGGGAGTGGATACGACCCGGTTCCTTAATGGAATCAGCGTTGGTTTATTTAGCCGCGTTGAATCTTTCTTCTACCTTTTTCCAGTTGATCACATTCCAAATCGCTTTCAGGTAGTCTGGACGCTTATTCTGATACTTGAGATAATATGCGTGCTCCCACACATCGATGCCGAGTATTGGTGTTCCCTTTGTTTCTGCCACATCCATCAAAGGATTATCCTGGTTTGGAGTTGAAACCACTTCAAGTTTTCCATCTTTCACGATCACCCAAGCCCATCCTGATCCGAACCTTCCTGCACCAGCGGTATTCACTTTCTCCTGCATTGCCTCGAGAGAACCGAATGCAGAATTAATTGCGTCAGCGAGTTTTCCTGAAGGCTTACCACCGGCGTTTGGACCAAGAATTTCCCAGAAGAAACTGTGATTCCAGTGACCACCTCCGTTGTTGCGCACTGCAGGAGAAATCTTTCCCGCGTTAGCAACTAATTCTTCCAATGATTTGTTTTCATGCTCCGTGCCTGCGATGGCTTTATTAAGATTGTCAACGTATGCCTGGTGGTGTTTTCCATGATGAATCTCCATGGTCGTCTTGTCGATATGTGGCTCCAGCGCATCATGCGCATAGGGCAGAGCCGGTAAGGTAAATGCCATAACTATAGATTTTAATTAATGAATATTCTTGTGGGGTTTAGTAGATTAACAAAGGTAGGGCCTTATTGTTTAAGAGTTTGGGGTTCTTGAGAAGTTTGAAGTTTGGGGTTTGATGTTTGGTTTAAGAGT
>CBINHQ010000005.1:0-19219 GCA_966250475.1 uncultured Chitinophagaceae bacterium | reverse complement strand
CAGGCTTCAGCAGATAATCCGCCGCGCTATATTGAAGAGCCTGCAACATGTATTCGTTGTGGGCTGTTACAAAAATGACTTCGAAGCTAACCTCCGGCAATTCCTTCAATAATTCAAGTCCGCTCTTGCCCGGCATTTGGATGTCGAGGAAAACCACGTCCGGCTTCAATTCCATTATGAGCCTCCTTGCCTCCTGCGCGCCTGAAGCTGTTCCAAGAATTTTCACTTGAGGGCAATGCAGCTGCAACATCTTCTCCAGCGTGCGAATTCCATCATGCTCGTCATCTACAATTATTGCTTTCATTTGATTGTTTTAAATGTTGATCGTGTTGAATGAAAGTACCACCTTGGTTCCTGATTGTCCCGCTTCCAACTCGCTCATATCATTCAGTTCGAGCGTGCCGCCGAATCCATATTTTTCATTCATTATTCTGATTCGATTCCTGAGATTCTCCAGCCCGTGCGACTTGTGCAAAGGCCTTGTCGATACCTTGAGATCTGCCGAATGCTTAAGTCCGATGCCATTGTCACGAATAGTGCAGACAATCCTGTAGCCGGTCCTCATGAAGTGCACCCAGATCTTCTTCTCGCCATCCTTCGGCATCAATCCGTGCCAGATTGCATTCTCGACCAGTGGCTGCAGCATCATGGATGGAATGCATACTTCGCTTCCATCGAGATCTTCTTCCACATCTATGCAATACTCGAAGGAGTCGTCGAATCTCAACTGCTCCATTTCGAGATAGGCCTTCAGATAGCTGATGTTTTCATCTAGAGTCACGAAGGCGTTGCGTGAGTGATCGAGCGTCATCCTTATCATCAGTGCAAACTTGCTGAGATACCGTGAGGCTTTCTCGTTGTCGCTTTCGAGTATCATTCTTTTAATGCTGTTCAGTGCATTGAAAACAAAATGTGGATTCATCTGCGCCTGAAGCGCGGCAAGGCGCGCCTCCACGAGTTGTTCGTTGATATTGTCGAGTTCTTTTCTCTTTACCTCGAGAATTTGCTCGGCCTTTAATTGAGTAAGCTTGTTCCCGATCAGCGTAGCAATGGTGGTGAGTATCTTAATGTCGCGCTCGGTGAAATAATCGGGCTCGTGGTGTTCTGAGTCAATAATTCCCATCAGCTCTCCGTTATGAATTATCGGAACGCAGATTTCGCTTAGCCTGAAAGCCTCGTCGACGCGGTAGCGGCTGTCCTTCCTCGTATCTCGCAGCAGCACAGGCTGCATGGTTTCCATCACGTGACCGACGATTCCCTGGCCAGGCTCAACATCGAACACTTGCGTTGTTAGCATCTCCGGTTTACCCTTCGGGCCGTACGCCGCCTTCTGAACCATCTTAGTCTTGTCTTCGTTCCAGAGATAGATCATGCAGTCCACGTAGTCGAGACGACCGATCAAATTGTTCGTCACATCCCACAATACTTCCTCTTCTGTCTTCTTTCCCTCGAGGGAGGATGAAAAATAATTGCTGATCTGTTCGAGTTCGAACTGATTCTTGTATTCCTCGGCCTTCAACTTTTGAAGATGCGTGTTCTTCATTTCCTTCCTCCTCGCAACATTCGATCGCCAGCGAATGAGAAGGTAGATGAACACTGCAGCAAGTAGCGACATCAGGGCAATGAACCATTCCTTTTGCCAAAATGGAGGATTTACCACGAGTCGAATCTCGCTCAATTGCTCCGGCCACCTGTTGTGAAGCGAAAATGATTTCACCTGTATCCGGTAATCACCGGGTCTGAGGTTAGAGATGCTGAACCTTGTTTGTTCGCCAAGGAATTGCCACTGCGTAGTGCCGTCACGAATGATACGGTAGGCAAACTGCTGGCTAGGTCCATCAGTAAAACTGATTGAACCGATGTTGATCATCACCTCGCTTTCCTTCCACGAAATCTTCAACTCTTCGGAGGGGAAAATGAATTCCTTTTTACCGCTCACGTTCACGCTTTCGATGAACAGTTGTGGAGGTGTGCGCCTAAGCAGCATCTCATATGGATTGAACTTCACAAGCGCATGTGAGAGTCCGAGAAATATTTCTTTCGTTGTAGAGTCGTAATGAAATTCCGCACCTCTCACTATCGGCATCTCCGGAAAACCGTCTTCCTTTCCAAAACTAGTGATTCGATAGCTTCTTGTATCCATGCAAGCGATTCCTGAGAAGCACGCAATCCAGAGTTTGTTTCCAATCACCTTCATTGCCGCGATGTTGTTATCGGGAAGTCCATTGTCGCGGGTGAAATGCACGAAGGTTTTCTTGTCAATGGAATATCCTATCAACCCGTTGTTGTTGCAGTTCAACCAGATGGTGTTGTGCCGATCGATCTCCATCGCGTTGATCTGGTTGTCCATCATTTTGATAGCAGGGAATGAATCAATGATGAGATCAAAACTGTCGAGGTTCACATTGTATCGCACGAGTCCATGAGATGCGATCCACATATTTCCGTTTGCATCCTCGCGAATGGCGAATGGAACAATCGGCGAAGGAAGCACATGATTGATCTTCTCAAACTTTCCCGTTGCTTTTCTGTATCTGTAGATATTCGCGGCTCCAACCCAAATATCTCCGCGGCTGTCTGTAAACAGGTCAGAGGTCCAGTCGGTACTGTCGCCCCAATCCGGAAGGCTCAATTTCGTTTCCTTGCCGGTGCGAACGTCGAACTCGAACACGGGTCCGCTAACGCCAAGCATCAGCCGGTTCTCGTCAATGGGTTCAACTGCGTAGATGGGATGCGCGAGGGAATTATTTTTTCCGAAGTATTGTTTCTCCAGCTTAAGCGTTGCACGATCGAAGACCAATAATCCAGCCCAACCACGTGAACCGCTGTAGACTTTATTTGCACCTGCATACACATCTTCAATTCTCAGTTGCGGAAATGTATCGAGCAGTCCGGGTCGAAGCATAGTTGATACGACCTTGAATCGCTTCACATCCTGCCTGAACACACCCTTGTTCGTGGCTACCCAGAGATTCTCATCCTTATCGACCAACAATCCATTGCATGAATAAGTGCTGAAGTAACGCTCAGGGTTGAAAATTACCTTACCCGTGCGTGGATTGACTGAGAAACGAAAGAATCCCCAATAATGACTGGTAAGATAGAATGAGCTGTCGTTGTTTGAATACAATTTCGTGCGGTAATGAAAATCATCGCGCAGTTGTTTATAAGGAAGCCTTGAATAGACCTTGGTCTTTTTATTCAGATCGATGTAGACTAGAGAGTCCGAAAGTAGTTTCAGCACTACAAGCCTGCCAGGCGTATGACTGAGAAAGCGGTAAGGAGTATAAAAGGTACCGGGATAGTCGAGGAACTCCGCAAGCATAGGCTCATCCTCTGGCTTCAACTTTGTAGTCTTCTTCGATCGCTTGTCATATTGGTATAGCCCTCCAATGGAAATGATGAGTAGACGATGGTCATCAAGCCGATATAGATCCCTGCCGTAGAAGAAGTGCTCCGTCTGGATTTCTTCCTTCTTGTAATAATCGAACCTTGAGACGAGATTGTAATTTTTGTCGAAATGATAGAAACCTGAGCGCGAAAGCACGTAAAGGTTTCCTTCGCGATCGCCGCATACGGCTTCAATTACGTTGAACTTGTACTCATAACGTTTATCCTCGTAAGGAATGTAAATGTTTTTCCTCTCGCCTGTTCGTGTATCGATGATATGCAATCCCGCTGTAAACACGGCGATGCGACGATCATCGATCCAACTCATGCCACCAATATTCTCGGAGGAAAGCGACAGGCTGTCTGAGGTCGCATGATATTGTGTGAAGCTCGTACCATTGAAGCGATTCAATCCATATGAAGTAGATAGCCAGACGAAGCCAATAGAATCCTGTAATATTCCACTGACATGATCATGCGAGAGGCCTTCCTCTCTTCCGTACCGCTGAAAGTCACGCTCAGGATATCCCTGTCCCCGGACGGCAGCAGTTGAAAGAAGGCAATGGATAATTAAAAAGGATGCTATCAGGTCCTTCACCGCAGTCAGTTAATTTCTTCACTAAAGGTAATCACGGGAATGTCATATTCACCCTCTCAATCGGCAGGGTAGATTGGCGTCTGCCTTTCGTTGTTTACAAGCCGCCGTTAATTGGCGTGAATCAGCATTTTGTAAAGGCGGAACCTAAAGATTTTTTCCGGAGGGCATTCCGTTCGGAAAATGGCACCCGCCGCAGAGCAAATCTCAATCCGGAACGGCTCCTGACGACGCTACTTTGCCTTCCTTTTCAGGATCGACCATTAATTATTAAACCTTTTACCATGAAGATTATTTCAAAACTCTTGCTAGCGCTGGGCATACTCCTGGTTTCTATCCAGGGAATGTCACAGCAGGTGAGCATCAACGAAGATGGCGCATTGCCCAATCCAAATGCCATCCTCGACATCAAATCAAACCGTATGGGACTGTTGATTCCAAGAATGAGTACGGAAAACAGAAACGCAATTCCAAACACCAGGGGTTTGTTGGTGTACGATACCACAACCAATTCCTTTTGGTTCAACACCGGCGCGAAGTGGAAACCGATTGGCTCGGGTTCATCGGGCAGCGGCTGGCTCCTCACCGGTAATTCGGGTACGGATGACAGTAGCTTCCTCGGCACGACAGATGAATCGCCACTCAGATTTCGAGTTCAGAACAAACACGCAGGACTCATTACATCATATGAAGGAAACACTTTTTTTGGTTTACACAGCGGAACCGCAACGCTCAACCCGGCCAATTACAGCAACCTGAACACGGGTGTGGGCAGCTATTCACTCTACAACAATGCGAATGGATTTTACAACACAGCAATCGGTTCATACGCCCTCACGCTGAATACTTCCGGTCATGAAAACACTGCCGTAGGAATGAACTCTCTAAGCCTGAACAAGACCGGCAAGCAAAACACCGCGGCAGGCAGCAATGCGCTTCACACCAATTCAACAGGTGGATACAACACAGCCATGGGAAGTCATGCGCTTGCTTCTAATACAACCGGAAATTACAATGCAGCATTAGGCATGCAGGCGCTTGCACACAGCACCTCCGGGTACGCCAACACGGCAATCGGTGGATTCGCACTCAGGATGAATCAGACAGGAGGCAGAAACACAGCGGCAGGATTTAATGCACTCTATTCAAATGACGGGACATCAAATGTTGCAATTGGGATGGAGGCAATGAAAGTGAATTCGACCGGCAACTACAACACTGCGATTGGCACATATGCCTATACGATAGGAGCAGGTGGCGATTACAATGTGGCGTTGGGATACTTCTCTCTTCAGGGGCCATCCACTGGTTCGGCGAATACCACCCTTGGCGCCGCGTCTGATGTGCTCAACAGTTCAGGCACGATCAATTCAACAGCTATTGGCTTCTCCGCATATGCAAACGCATCGAATAAGATTCGTCTTGGAAACGCCGCCATCACAAAGATCGAAGGGCAGGTTCCCTTCAGCACTCCATCAGATGGAAGGTACAAGTCGGCAGTGAAGGAAGATGTGAAGGGTCTTGACTTCATCATGAATCTCCGACCAGTTACCTACCAGTTCGAGGTTGAGAAATTCGATCGCGCAATGAGAGGCGATAAGAATGATTCTATCAGTTTCGCTGCACGTACCCTCCTTAAATCAGCTTATTCAGATGCAGGAAAGATTCGCAGAAGTGGCTTCATTGCACAGGAAGTCGAGAAAGCAGCGAGGGAAGCGGGCTATAGCTTCAGCGGCCTCATCACTCCCACCGATGAGAAGGACCATTACAGCATCAGCTACGAATCATTCGTAGTACCCATCATAAAAGCCATACAGGAACAACAACAGATGATCGATGAATTATTAGATCATACAAGGAAACAACGGGAGGAGATCACCAGGCTTCAAAATCTATTATCCGGCAATGCGACGACTGTCACTGCCGGTGTAGAATGATTCGCTTGCCTTCGAGAGCATTTTTTCGGACGGTTCCAGGGATATGGATGAAGTTACCGGAGTTTGAAACCCCGTAAGGTTTCAAATTCCCCTATCCCGTTCCGGTCGAATCTGTTCAAGTGTATCTATTAATCTTTCATCGTTAAAATTTCTATTATGAAAAGAGTTCTTTTTCTTCTTTACGGAGTAGTGAGCTACTTCGCGTTCTTCGGAACCATTCTTTATGCAATCGGGTTTGTGGGCAACATTGTCGTGCCAAAGACAATCGACGGCGAACCGGAACTGCCCTTTGGAAAAGCTTTGCTGATCGATGCAGGCTTATTGTTACTTTTCGCGCTACAGCACAGCATCATGGCAAGGCCGGGCTTCAAGCGCCGCTGGACAAAGATCATACCTCCCGCTTTGGAACGCAGCACATTCGTATTGCTTGCAAGCCTTTGCCTCATGTTGATGATGTGGCAATGGCAGCCACTCGGCGGAGTTGTATGGGAAATTCAAAACACGACACTTCAAAACATTCTCTTCGTTGTGTACCTCATAGGTTGGGGAATCGTCTTCATCAGCACCTTCCTCATTGATCACTTCGACCTGTTTGGATTGAGGCAGACCTGGCTCTACTTCCGAGGCAAGCCATACACTAATTTGCCATTCCGGGTGCCACTTTTCTACAGATTTGTGCGGCATCCACTGTACTTCGGATTCCTCATCGCATTCTGGGCTACTCCGTTGATGACGGTTACCCATCTCATCTTCGCGGTGCTGACAACAGGATACATTCTCACTGCGATACAGTTTGAGGAGCGTGATCTGGTGAATCACTTTGGAGAGTCATATCGCAAATACAGAAAACAGGCGCCGATGATCATTCCATTTTCGAAGAAGAAAGCGGGCGTGAAGTGATTTTTCTTTCATTCAATAAAACTAAGCAGGCATGAAAAAGCGAATAATCGCAAGCGGAATATTATTTGGGTTGATGTCAGCTCAGACAACAACCATAAATGCTCAAGGTTTGAGGAATCAACAGGGTAGCATGGGCCTTCATGGGCCCGTGCACCTTGCTTTGCGCAATGCATCCCTCGAAAACAACGGCCAATTCACACAAGATGAAAATGCGAAACTTTCTTTCACGGGAAACGCTTCGGCAGTCATCTCAGGTATGAATCCACTCCGTCTCACCACAGTCATCATCGACAAAGCTGGAAGTCAGCTTGAATTGGAGGCAGACATCTTCGTTCGCAAGGCAATAAACATGAAGAACGGAATGCTTCAACTCAACAATAGTGTCCTCGACCTCGAAGGAACCGGAGAGATCATCAACGAGAGAAGTCAATCTCACATAACTTCAAATTCAGGAGGGCTCATCCGGACCGCACTCAAGTTAAGAGGGCCGCTCAATGAATTCAATCCGGGAAACATCGGAATTGCAATCACCAGCAACCAGATCCCTTCATCAATTGAGGTAGAAAGAAGGCATGACGCGATCATCTTGCCAGGAAGAGTTAGCAGCATAAAAAGGAATTATCGCATATACACGACAGGTCCCGCCGGCATCTATGGCGCTGTGAGATTCTTCTATCTCGATGAAGAACTAAATGGCGCTGACGAAGCGGGACTCATGTTCTGGAAAGAATCGGATGCGGGAAATCATTGGATAGAAATCGGCAGGGACTTCAATCATTCAGGCTTCAACTGGGTGTACAAGGATGGAATCGAAAACATCAACGCGGTAACGCTAGCTGGAAACTCAGTATCAATTGCAAGAGGAAAAAGCAATGCAGAAAATCCCTCATCAATTTCTGGTTTGAAAATCTTTCCCAATCCTTCCCGCGGCTCGTTCGTAATTGAATTCAATTCCCGGGAGGAAAATGCCAATGCGATCATCTCAATCCACGACCAGGGAGGAAAACTTGTACTGAAGAAGAAAGTCTCCTACAAGAAAGGACTGAATCGCCTCGAATTCGATCTTTCGAATTCCCCGGTTGGGGTTTATTTAATTTCGGATGAAGAAGGAAATTTGGTTGGAAAGCTTATTAAAGAAGAATGATGGGAGATGAGAGGCCTGCCCCGATGTAAATCGGGGATGAGAGATGAGGGATGAGGGATGAGAGTCTGCGGTTCGAATACTATTTGTATTGTTTAAATGTCTTAAGTTCGAAGTCTCTCATCTCTCATCCCTCATCACCCCCTACACCTTACGTACATACTTCGTCAAAATCACAATCATCTGCCCTTCTATTCTGCCTTCGATCTGTTCGGTGTTATCAGGCACGAGACGAATATTTCTTACAACTGTTCCCAGTTTTGCATTTAGGGTTGATCCTTTTACATCGAGGGATTTAGTGAGCACAACGTTATCTCCTGCCTGGAGCAGGTTTCCATTCGCATCGCGGTGGAGTTCCACACTGCCATCGCTCTCGTGATCGCCGGTCTTCTTTGCCCAGGCCAGACGTTCGTCATCGAGATACAACATGTCGAGGTTGTCGGCCGCCCAGCTCTCATTGCGAAGCCTGCTCAACATTCTCCACGCCATTACCTGCACACCCGGCGCTTCCGACCACATCGTCTCACCTAGCACGCGCCAATGATTACTATCAAGTTCTTCCCGCTTGTCGATCTGCGCACGACATTTCGCACAAGCCATGATGCAATTATCTGCATCGCGCCCGTCCTGGGGCTGCACTTCATAAAGTTGTACGTCATTCTCACTATTGCAGAGCTCGCATTTCCCGCCGCTCCTTGTAATTAAAATTTCCTCGAGTTTCATTTCAAAATTTAATTAAGCCGCGAAAATAGATAGGAATGCCGTACGAAGGGGTGACGTTTGTCACCCTTTGGTTTGGTTTGGGTTTAAGGGTTTAAAGGTTTAAGAGTTTATGGGTTGAAAATGATTGTGAGACGTTATGGCAAACCTCAAACACCAAACTCCAAACTACCAACGCCCTGAAGAAGTTTGAGGTTTGGGGTTTGAAGTTTGGATCTATCACTCGCCGCGCTCCGCACTATCCATTCGGAAACCCACCCTCACCATTCGGAGAAACCCCTCACATTCCCGCATTTCCCCGCACTAATTTGCATGCCGCTGAGAGATTGACGGTGCACAGCCATTCAATCAGCGAAGAATATTAAACCATTAAACCTTTTTACATGAAAATTCCATTTTTGTCAACAAGCTTGTTGACAGTTTTCGTTTCATCTATTATTTCTCTTGGCTCTTGCAAGAAGAATGATCATCCTGGCAATTCACCGCATCCTTCCATGCAATCACCGGAGGTCATCGACAAATGGATCACGCTCCAGATTCGCCTGATGAAGAACACAACCGGTGTTGCGAACCATGCATTCTCACGTCCATATACTTATTCAGGCATCGCAGCATTCGAGGCGATTGCACCCGGACTTCCGCAAAGCGTGAATGTCTATCGCAAGTGGAATGGACTCAACGGTCTTCCCGTAGCTGAAAACGGCAACAAGTATTACTATCCCGCGAATGTGAATGCTGCCCTCGCTGCAATGAACAGGTCGATGTTTCCAAATGCGAGTGCTGCAGACAAGGCATCGATCGATTCGCTTGAGCTGGCGTTAACGCAGCAGTTCCTCGTATCGCAACCGGTGCAACGTATATCAAAGTCTGTCGACTTCGGTAAGGCCGTCGCGCTTGCAGTCTTCAATTGGTCGGAGACCGATGGATACAAGAATGCCAACAATCCTTACACGCCTCCGCAGGGTCCAGGCATCTGGAATCCGATCGCACCCGCAACAACCGCGACAACTCCCTATTGGGGAAACAATCGTCCCGTTGTTACAGGAAGCATCGACAACACTGGTGTGCCGGCGCCGATTCCTTACTCCACAGATCCTTCATCGCCATTTTTCAAAATGGTGAAGGAACTGTACGACTCTTCCTTCACACTCACTGCAGAGCAGAAGGCAATGGCCCACTTCTGGAAAGATGTCCCTGGCGCGACTTCGCCTGGCCACTGGCTAAGCATACTGCAGCAGGTAATAAAGAAGAAGAATGCGAAGCTGGATAAATCAGCGGTTGCGTACGCTTTGACAGGCGCCGCCATCAACGATGCATTGATAAGCTGCATGAAGAGCAAATATCAATACCTGGTGGTGAGGCCTGTGACTTACACTAAAAGCGTGATTGGAGATATCACCTGGGCGCCTCTCCTCGGCACGCCCAATCATCCTGAATATCCTTCTGCACATTCGGCTTTATCTGCAGGCGCTGCAGTTGCCTTCCAGAAGATCTTTGGAGATCTCGGCACGTTGACCGATCACACTTATGACTATCTCGGCTATGGCGCAAGAACGTATCACTCCTTCAACGCAATTGCTGAAGATGCGTCGATCTCCAGGTTCTACGGGGGTATCCATTACAAGCCCTCACTCACACAAGGATTGGAACAGGGAAGAAAGGTGGCTGCCAATATTTTCAACACGGGAAACTAGTCTTGTCTTTTCATAATGGTGGCAAAGGCGGGGAGAGAACCAATCACAAGCATGGTTCCTCCCCTGTCCTTTATTCGCAATTAGATTAATAATGTTTTGAGAACGGTCATCCCTCCGCCATCGATGCCTGCACGATCTGCTCGATATTCAATTTGCGCATCGACATGAATGCCTTCGCTGCTTTGCCGGCTTTTGCAGGATCGCTCATTATCCTGTCCAATACTGAAGGAATAATTTGCCACGAAACACCGAACCTATCCTTCAGCCATCCGCACATGCTTTCTGAACCGCTCTCGGTGAAGCTCTCCCAATAATGGTCGATCTCATCCTGCGTGTCGCAATAAACGGTTAGCGAAACTCCTTCGCTGAATTTATGTTCACTGGAAGTATCCATCAGCATCAACTTGCTTCCATCCAGTACAATCTGCGCATGCTTCACCTTTCCTTTCTCTCCCTCCGGATCATTCGCTTCGAATCGCAGAATACCATCGACAGATGAATTGTTGAAGATTGAACTGTAATGCTCGATCGCTTCTTCCGCTCTTCCATACTGATCGCCGGAGAAATGTATGCAAGGTGTCAGGCATTGACCCACATCGCTGAGTTTTCCCTGTGATAGCTGCCACGACACTCCATACTTATCTGTAAGCCAGCCATATTTTTCCGCCCACGGATACTTATCCGCCGGCATGATGATGCTTCCTTCTTTCTTCAAAGTTTCCCAGGCCTTTTCAAAATCCTTCGATGTTTCGAAAATCAGAAACAACGAAATGGAAGGATTCGGCTGAAACATCGGTCCTCCATCGAGGAGAATGAGCCTCTCTCCTGAAATACTCAATTCAGTTACAAGCGGAGATCTCGCCGCAATCTTTGTATCTGAAAACGCGGAGCAATACAGGTCCGCGGCTTCGTTAGCCTGGTTATTGTACCAGATGCAAGGTGTAATTTGCTTTTTCATATAAAAATTTTTGACAAACCTATATCAGCGAAAGAGCAGAAAATAGAACAAAACCGACAAACATCATTCCTTATTTCCCAATCCCTTCTTGAGATAATCGTTGGGCGTCATCTCGGTAAATTCTTTGAAGGCACGAATGAAATGACTCTGATCCGCATAATTATTATCATACGCCACATCGGTTAGCTTCCCGAATTTTCCCTCCTTCACCTGCGTGAATGAATCTTCAAACTGGCAGATCCTGCGATACTGGCCAGGTGTGACACCTACATACTTCTTAAATGTCCGAAGAAATGTGCGCTCGTTCATTCCCAGTTTCCTGGTGATGAACGCAAGCGATTCCTTCTCCGGATTGCACATCAGGTGATCGGTGGTGGCCCTGATGATCTCAAATTCCTTCTTTCTTTCTTCGAAGATTCGAATGAGAAAGTTGTTCAGAACCTCAACCCGCTCAACAATGGTAAAAGCAAGCGAGAGTTGCATTCGAACTGCGTTCATGCGTTGCGGACTCCAGTCACCAAGGTCCACAGTTCCCTTCGCGAGTTCCTTAGCATCCATCCCAAACACACAGGCCATGGTGAAAGGCTTGAAGAAATAAAGGATGATTTCGCAGCGGTCATCACAGTTCAATTGCTCCTCCGGTAATCCCTTCCCATGCAAGTTCAGCGATATCGATTGCGAGCCATCATTCTTAAAGTGGATACGACATACCAGCGATTGTGAAACATTCGTGACCAGGGGAACGGCATCAACGGCAGGAGGCTCGCTTCCCTCCATCACGAGTATGGTCCTGATGCATTCAGAAATCTCCGATGGTGGCCGCTGGTACCAGTGTCTCATCTTATTCGTTTACGATTAAAATTGGTGAAATCTATCGTAATGATTGGTGCGAACAGGAGGAACAATTACGAAACATTATTCCATATAACTTATTACTACTGTACATGATTTTCAACCCGATCAATCTTCTTCCAAAATACTATGAAAAATTATTAAAAATATCCGATTTTCGGGGGCAACCATTCATTCAATTCACCACCGGATCATGATCGAACCACAGGTTATCATCAACCAGCTTTTCGAGATGCAGGCCAAGATAAAAGAGGCAGGTCTCGAGTCAAGCTATGAACGAAACTTCAACAGGATCTTCAATTTCCTCGAAGAAAATGGATATGTAGTGCTTAATCCAACCGGTGAGCCTTACCAGGAAACCCGCACGGATTGCGAGGTGACCATTTCCGGCAGACTGAGTTCAAAAATGAAGATTACACGAACCATTAAACCCATCATCTACCTGCGCAAGGGTGAGAATTCGCAATTGCTTCAAAAAGGTGTGGTGATCGCGGAGAGCAACTGAACTATATGATGAAACCCGTAAACTTCGGAATCGACCTTGGCACCACCAACTCCCTCATTGCAAAATACGAGGGCAACAAGGTGCAGGTATACAAGAATCCCGTAGGTCAGAAGGAAACACTCGCGTCTGTGGTCGCGTATCGCCCTGACAGGATACTCATCGGCGACAAGGCAAGAGAATACCTCACAAAGGATCCCGTAAATGTATTTGGCAACTTCAAGCGAAAGATGGGCACCGATGAGAAGTACTATGTGGTGAACATCGATGACAACGTAACTCCCGTTCAGCTCTCTGCACTCGTGTTGAAAGAGCTCAAGAATTTCATCCACTCCGGCGAGGTGCCCGAGGCCTGTGTGATCACCATTCCCGCCGCCTTCGACACCATGCAAAGCAACGCCACGCTCAAGGCAGGAAAGGAAGCCGGATTCAAAGAGATATTTTTATTACAGGAACCAATCGCCGCAAGCCTCGCCTTCTTCAACGAAGTGCCCGGAGAAAGAAAGGATGGATACTGGCTCGTATACGACTTTGGAGGAGGAACCTTCGACGCGGCATTGGTGCAATCCACCGAGCAAGAACTCAAAGTACTCGATCACGAAGGAAATAATTTTCTTGGTGGTACCGACTTCGACTTCGCCATCATCGACAAAGTAATCGTTCCGGAAATCATCCGCCAGACAGGAATTGAAAACTTCGAAGAAGAACTGCGCGTCAAATATGGAAAGTATGAAAGACTGTACCACGAGATAATGTACTATGCCGAGGAAGCAAAGAAGGAACTCTCATACGCGCAGTCCGTCACCATTGAATTCACCGCCGAACTCGACGGAAAGAAATACGAGTTCATCATCCCCTTTACAAAAGAGCAGGCCGAAAAGATCTTTCTCCCAATCATAAACGAAACGGTCAAGCTGGTAAAGAAAGTTCTCGAGAATAACAACCTTACTGCAAAAGACATCAACCAATTGATAATGGTGGGCGGAAGCACCTATGTGCCGCAGGTGAAAGAGCAGCTCGCGCTACAGGTGGGAATTCCGTTGAATCATTCCGCCGATCCAACCACCTCCATCGCCATTGGTGCCGCATATTACGCCGCCAACAAACATTACGAATCTTCAGAAGAAGAAATTTCCCTTCATGGTATTGAAGGCGTAGAAGATATTCTCAAATCTTCACCCTCCCCGGGGGAAGACTTACAGATCGAATTATCATACAGCCGATCGAGTAACGACAGCGAGGAAGTGTTGCTGATACTTTGCGAAGGCGAATATGAAAACCGCTTCTACCGGGTGATTCGAAACGATGGTGGATTCGACACCGGTTTCGTTCCGCTTAAGGAAAAGAAAAGCGAATTCCTTTCGATTGCCCCTTCCGTCACCAATTTCTACAGCTTCCAGATCTTCGATAGCAATTATGAGGAGATAAAGAGCCTGGCGCAACAAGTCACCATCACGCACGGACAATACACTGTCGGTGGTCAGCCGCTGCCTCACGACATTTCCATCGAGGTAGACGACGTGGAGAATAAGGGAACCAGACTCGAGGTTGTGTTCGAAAGAAATTCACTTCTTCCACAAAAGAGAACGCTCTACCGTGAAATTTCCCGTACAATAATGAAAGGTTCGAAGGATACGGTAATCATCAACATCATGGAAGGGGACAGGAATGCGCGCCCTTCATCCAACCTCACCATCGGCTGCATAAAGATCTCAGGCAAGGACTTGACAACCGATCTGATCAAAGGCTCCGACATCGAAATACAACTTCACATCGACGACTCGCGTGTGCTTAGCTCGGCCGTTTTCCTTGTGATGACGCAGCAGGAATTCAAGAACGTGTTTTCCATTTCCGAAAACCAAGTGAGCCTTGACAGGCTTCGCGAACAATACAGTCTGCTTGAGAGTGAACTCACGGATTCCGTTGCCCAGTTTCAAATGAATGACAACGTTACATGGGAGGTTCGTGCCACAACTTTGTTGGAAGACCTGCGTAGCCATCGTTCCAGCCTGCAGAAACTGAAGGATGGCGACAAATCCGATACGAAATACATCATCGCCGAAAAGATCATGCGCATTTCGCAGGAGGCAGACAAACTTGGAGGCAATGAACGACTCTCCTCCATCGCTGAGCAATACCTCGAGGTGAAGGAACAAGTTGTAGAGGCGATAAACACTGCCGACTTCGACAAGGAAGAAATGCGAAGAACGCTACAGCGAATAGAGGCCCGCGAAGACTCATTCCTTCGCTCGAAGAACGCGTTCATACTCGAAAGCAAGCTAAAGCAACTTCAGGACCTGCATTGGAATGCACTGTGCAACAATATCGGATTTCTCATCAGCCAGTATGTGATCTGGAGAGAACTTCCTCCTGAATCATACAAGGAACCCGCAACAGCAAAGTCAATGATCAGAATGGCCGATGCTTCATTGAAGCAGGAGAAGTACCCTGAGTTTCGCAGACAGGCATTCAGCCTTACACACTTAATGGTATCGGTAGAAGACGGCGGACGAAGAGCATTTAAAGGAACAGGCATTGGCTAATAAAAGATATATATCGCATGTCAGGCTCTTCAAACATTGCGGAATTGACACAGGGGCAGACCTCAACCTTTCCCGAATTAAGAAGCAATTACAGGCGGAGTTCAACATCTCCCGCGATGGATTCATTGAAGTCGATGGATTCGCGTACTCGCGCAATGATGTAATGGAAGAAATCGACCATCCCGAATTCCTTCTGAGATGGAAATTTCATAAACAGATCTGGGAGCGACCTGCATTGCGTAAACTTCTTGAGGAAAATGAGGGTGGCGCTTATGATCTGGAGGCAATTCTCAATCCGTTTCGCGGCAATACTGAATTCGACAAATTCTTCTCACCCTACTTTGCAGGCCCCTTTCAGCAGATTTCCCGATCCCTGCTTAATGAGCGAAACCTCGGTGAGCTCGGCGAACTGATGAGATTCGAACAATTCATCCAGGGTGTTGAAAGAGAAGAAGCATTCAGGCCCACAAGAATTTTTCTTGACGAAGAGTTCAGAATCATCCGAAACGTTACCAAGGAGAACTTCAAGCTCATGCGTCCGAAGATTGAACACTGGATCAAATCAGACTGGGGCTTTTTGTTCAGCAATCTTCCTGATGAACTCTATACTATCAAGTATGAAATCGCAGTGAAGCTGCTGAACCTCGGAGTGGAAATTCAAAAGACGCATCGGAAAGATTGCAGGCGAATCAGCGGACAGTTAGTCGAATTGAAAGATGCCCCGGAGAACCTGAGAAGCCTCATCCTTTCGAACCATGCTGCTTACAACGATAGTGCCCCAGGTTGCTTAAACTTTAAAGGTGGTGCTGGAATAATCATTTTCGTCATCTTCATCCTGATTCGTGCAATATTTGGTGATTCCTGCAATCGCCCGGCTCCTGATTACAGCACCATACCCTACAGAACAATCGACTCTATCCTGAGATCAAAAAATTTAGATGCAAACTCCCGAGATACGATTATGCTAAAAATCCAGGAAATAGAGGGGGAACTTCAGCGATAGCGTAAATGATAAATAAGGATCACCAAATTTATTCATCCCAATTCTGAATCAATCTCACAACTCCCCTAACTCCCTGCCTCCGCAGATAGGAAATCAACTCATCATCCCCGAGACTTTCCTTTTGATTCTTCAATGCGTTCCATAGCAAAACGACTGCATTCATGCCTTCATCATCATAAATATTCGCGGCGGCCGCGTGCCACCTGCATTGATACCAGCCATAGTTTCGGGGATGCTGTGAACCGATTTCGGTGTATTTCTCATGCACGTCTTTAAGGCTGGTATATTGAAAACCTTTTGTGCCAATGCCAATCACCATTTGTGGAAAGACCGTCAATGCAGGAAGAACTTCCTTTTCCTTTTCAGCAATGTAAGTGTGAAGAAGCATGTTGACGAAAAGTTCGCTCAGCCATTTCCTCTGCATGTTGATATCAAACTGCATATGAAACGCATGTCCGAGTTCGTGTAATGCCAGTAGATCGAAGAAGGGTTGCATGGTTAATTTTCCTTCAGCGTCTACATATGTTGACTTAATCTTGTTAGCCATTTCTGTTGGCAATTCATCCAATTTTGGAATGAAACTCCGCCAGAATTCATTGTCATGAGCGGCCACTACCAATACACTGTCATCTTTGTAATGCGGCATTCCCATAACGGGCATGGATGTGTGTTTTGACCAGTCGTTTGCTGAAAGCACGAGTAAGGTTACCTGAGGACTAGTTCCAAGAAGGGTCTTATAAAAAGCCATTCCCGAATCGACTCTGGTAGCGATTGAATCTGCTCTGCCCTGGTAACCTTCGCTGAAGTAAACCTTCGTGTGGTGATTCCCAAGTTCCCTAAGGCCGCTGTAGTCCTGGGCTTGTAGAATGGAAGATGAGACCAAAATAAACAGCAGGAAGATGGAATTTCGCATAGTTCAATTTTCGCATAAAATTCCTTCCCGACTTTTGCGATAAATAGTAAAAAAACGACAATTACAAACGAAGCCCCGCCTGCATCCTGGCTGGTTGGCGTTCAAGTTCCTTCTCAATAAGACTTGGTGTGATTCCCGCGAAAGTCTTGAAGTCTTTGATGAAATGCATCTGGTCGAAGTACCCGCATTCATGTGCGATTTGGGTCCAGCTAAGATGTGATTGTTCCTCCCGTATTCGATATGCTTTCGAAAATCGTACGATCCTGGCGAAAAGCTTCGGAGAAATTCCAATTCTTGCCTTGCTCACTCTTTCGAATTGCCTGAGGCTAAGGCAGCCTAAGGATGCGATTTCTTCAATGGCAATGTTCCCATTTTGCTTCAGTAATTCCAGCATCGCTTTATCGAATGGCATTGCGGGTCGCAAGCGGCGGGATTGCTTCAGGAGAAATTGCTCAACTATTTCCTTAATTGAAACACTGTCTTCCGCTTCATGCAACCGTTCGTGAACTTCTGTGATTTCTCTTCCGAAGATATCTTCTGCAGAATAGCTGGCATCAATACTTTCATGCAAAGGAATTCCGAGAAGGCGAAACATTCCACCGGGATGAAACCCCACCCTGACTGCCTTGTGGTTCCTGTTGATGTCAATCGAAACCCGCTTGAGTTGCTGTCCAACGACTACACTCTCGGGTTGCAGGATAAAGTCGCAAGCATCGTCTGATTTCACTCTGATTCTGTCGCCGATGTAAAAGAATAGCGAAGGTTGCGGGGTTGGCGGATAGATACATACCGTTTGCTCTGCGCTGTCGCACTTGTAGTGCACTACCATGATGCACTGAACAATTTCCCTTAACAGGGGATGGGGAGTATAGAAATCTGCTTGCAGTGTCGCTATTTGTTCCTTAAAGTTATAGCCTTTCCATTTCAATAGAGAATTTCATACATTCAGGAATTCGGAAACCTCTTCAATCCATTCTTTCCCGTACTTCAACAGATAACTTTCGTGACCCGCATCCGGAAAGGTTCTTAGTTTCTTTCGGCCTGGCAGGTTATCAAAAATTTCTTCTGTTTCCCTCACGCTTACCTTCTCGTCTTTCTCGCCATAGAGCAGCAAGGTTGGACATTGAATTGATTTGGCATACTCAGTGGGATTGTGACCAAATGCCCAGAATCCATTTTGAACTCCGCCCCAGAACACAAGCAAGCCAGCCATTGGAAATCTTGGAACATTCATATTGTCAAACCTCGCGCACACCGTTTCATACATGGAGCCGAAAGGGCATTCGAGAATTAAACCCGAAACTGCCAATGCATAATCGTCCATAGCCTTCATAATTGCAACCGCCCCAAGCGATGTACCAAACAGGTAAATATTTTTCTCCCCCTTTTCTTTCACAAACTCGAAGGCTGTTTTTACCTGGTCCGCCTCTTTGTATCCGATAGTTGTGTTATTCCCTTCAGATCCACCACTTCCCATGAAATCGACCAGCAGAGTATTGAATTGAAGACTATCGAAAATTTCCGCCACATTGGTCATTGAAGATTTTTCTCCCCCATACCCATGAAATAGAATTACGGTTCCCCTTGAAGGCCGACTGGAATCTGTTCTAAAATACCAACATTCAATTCGCCTGTTACTTTCAAGGACGACAGTTTCAAATTCTCTCTCAGGTAATTTTTTATTTTCTGGCCTCGGATTGCTGATTCCGAAGATTACAGCTTTAAATTTTTCTGAAGTGGTAAGGCCGGAGGGGCTTGGGGTCTTCTTTGACTTTGAAGTATTGAAATGCGTGAACTTGTATGCATGAAAGAATGCGACAACATTCATCAAAACAAAGACTGTTGCTACAGCATATAATGTCCGCCTGATAGTCTTCTTTCTTATTCGCAAGTATTGAAAAGTATTAAATAATTCTTGGAGTACTCTTTATAAATTAAGAGCCGGTATGTATATCGCGAGTTTCAGCCACCAATTAACTAATTAACCAATTATCTAATTAACTAATTACTCAAGCTTCCACCGCCACCTTCGCATACTTATTCCTGTACTCAACCGGCGTGAGCCCGGTGA
>CBINHQ010000004.1:0-20720 GCA_966250475.1 uncultured Chitinophagaceae bacterium | reverse complement strand
CGAGCCGTTTTGCCACGCTGTAATAGCTTCTCGGATCTTCGGGCATCACGTTTGTCGGGCAAACGATCACTTCAGCGCCGACAGCCTTGAGAATGTCGGCCTTTTCCTTCGACTGCTTATCTGTGGTTACGAAAATGCATTTGTAACCTTTCACCACGGCGGCGAGCGCGAGTCCCATGCCTGTGTTGCCGCTCGTGCCTTCGATGATGGTGCCCCCAGGTTTCAGTTGTCCTTCCTGCTCAGCTACTTCAACCATCTTCAGTGCCATGCGGTCCTTGATGGAATTGCCGGGATTGAAATAATCCACCTTCGCTGCAACGGTGCAGGGGAAGTCCTTTACAATTTTATTGAGTTTGATGAGGGGAGTATTCCCAATTGTCTCGAGAATATTATTCTTTATATCCATAGCAAGCTTTATTCGGTGCAAATGTAGGATTTAGAAATTGCTATTTCGACAAATAACCGGTTGCTGATGTTTTTGGAATCTTTTTTGCAGCTACTATTTTCTCTTCCTATATTTATCCAACCCTTCGCTAGGCCACAAAGTTCACATCCTAAGGATTCCTTTTTCAACAAAATTGATTTTATACCGTTAAACTTTACCTGATTTGAAAAAGTTGATAATCCTGCTGTGGATCCTCTCCATCTGTACCTGCATTCAAGCACAATTCAATTCAAATGCTCCCTGGACTTTCATGAGTGGTGAAAAGCACCTGCCGATGCGACCGCATTACGGAGTGCGAAACGCTGCTTCTAATCTCAACCTGCCCGGCGGCAGAAAAGATGCTTACAGTTGGAAGGCTGCCGACGGATCAATCTGGATTTTCGGAGGCTATGGCTTTGCAGGAAATCTCGAAGGATATCTGAATGATATCTGGAAATACAATCCGAATACGAATCAATGGGCGTGGATCAATGGCGATCCCCTTACAGATCAACCTGCGAATTACGGCACGAAGGGTACAACATCTTCAACCAACAAACCGGGCGCAAGAGGAAGCGGAATCACTTGGATCGGCAATGATGGAAAATTCTATCTCTTCGGCGGAGTTGGTTTCACTGAATCTGATTTCGGAAGATTGAATGATCTCTGGAGTTATGACCCCGCGACAGACATGTGGACCTGGGTAGAAGGAAATCCAGATGTGAATTCACCCGGCAATTACGGAACGAAAGGAGTTTCAAATTCTACTAATTGGCCCGGCGCAAGAAACGGCTCCACGATGTGGAATGCCTCCGGTGAAATCTATCTCTTCGGCGGATCCGGTTTCGCAACTTCAAACGATCTTGGCAATCTCAACGATCTCTGGAAGTTTGATCAATCTTCTCTCGAATGGACGTGGATCAGTGGCGAAGACGTAATCGATGTGCCAACTTCAGCTTCAGGTCCCGGTTCGCGCACTAGCGGGCAAGCGGGATGGATCGATGATGCAGGTGATCTCTATCTCTTCGGAGGACTCGCAGGTTATGTACCCTCAGGACCAACATCCACGAATCCCTCAGGTACCTATCACAATGAACTTTGGAAATACGAGACTGGCAGCAACACATGGACGTTAAGAAAGGGCGGCTCACTCACAGGAACATCCGCATCGTACGGAATCAAAGGAAGTATGGACCCCGGGAACCAACCGGGACCGAGAGCCTTTTCCATCGCATGGAACGATGACCAGGGTGACTTCTGGCTGTACGGAGGAAGAGGATGGAACACGAATTATTTCACGTTTCTGAATGATCTATGGAAATACGATCCCGATCTCAATCAATGGGTATGGATGAAGGGCGACAGTCATGGCGATCACTTCTATGGCACATTCAATTCCCAAGGTGTTGCAAGCGCGAACAACATTCCCGACAGTCGCGCAGGCGGCGTTGCATGGACAAATGCTTCAGGCAAACTCTGTTTCTTCGGCGGCTACATTTTCACCGGCGCAGTTTTCAGCATGCACAATGATATCTGGCAATATGATCTTTCTTCTGATATGCATACTTGGGTTAAGGGCGACTCTTCATTCACCGTTAAACCTGTGTACGGCACGATGGGAGCTTCCGATGCAGATAACCGACCAGGCGAGAGGAGAGGTGGCGCCACCTGGGCAGACAATGCAGGTAATCTCTGGCTTTTCGGCGGAGATATACGCAACAGCCAGTCCGGTCCTCCCGCAAAGGCCATGAACGATCTCTGGAAATACAACATACTTTCTGGTGAATGGACATGGATGAAGGGTGGTCCCGGTTTCGATACTCCCGTGCACGGAACGATCGGCGTGCCCGATGATGCGAATCGTCCCGGGCAAAGAGAAAATGCAAAGACATGGAAAGATGCTTCCGGAAATTTCTGGATGTTTGGAGGATTCGGTTTCCTTGGGAACTGGAACGACATGTGGAAGTATGATCCATCAACAAACAGGTGGACATGGATGAAGGGGAGCAACGATCCCGATTATTTCTTCAATACTGATGTATCGTATGGCGTGCAGGGAGTTCCTGCTGCAACCAATCGTCCCGGTAGGAGACAAGCAGGCGCTAACTGGACTGATGCCGCTGGTAATTTCTGGATCTACGGAGGCTCGGGAAGAAATGCGGAATTCATCAGTGATCTATGGCGATTCAATCCCACAACTAACGAATGGACATGGATGCATGGCGATACGATTCCCGGGCAGTACGGCATTTACGGCACGCAAGGAGTGCCTGACCCATTAAACAATCCAGGCGTTCGCGACGGATCAGCCTCATGGACGGATAGCGATGGCAACCTCTGGCTTTTCGGTGGAGAAATCTTCGACCCCTTTGGTGGTCCTGCCGGTTACTACAACGATCTTTGGAAATTCGACATCAACAGCAATGAATGGACATGGATTGGCGGCGATCAAACTTTCGACCATGCAGGCATCTATGGAGTGAAAGGAACTCCAGCACCTTCCAACAAACCCGGAAGCCGCAGCAGACCTTCAACATGGATCGACGCTTCAGGAAATTTCTGGATGATGGGTGGACGTGGATTCGATGCGAATGGTGTGTTCGGCGAACTCAACGATATGTGGACCTACAATCCATCAACGAATGAATGGACATGGGTTAAAGGTGATACTGACTCATGGGTGAACGGAGTCTATGCCGCGCATGGAGTGCCTGCACTTTCCAACAAACCCGGAGGAAGGTTCGGCGCATCAACATGGATGGATGGCGCAGGCGATGTCTGGATCTACGGTGGAATGGGTCTTGCAGAGACCGGCCGCGACAGGCTCTCCGATCTCTGGAGAATTTCTTCAGCCGCTCTCGCACCATTGCCAGTGAGCTTACTCGAATTCAGCGGAAGACTGGTGAATGATGATGGTGTGCTCGACTGGATAACCGAACATGAACTAAACGCGGAGAGCTTCACGGTGGAGCGATCTACCGATGGCGCGAACTTCACCGCCGTTGGTTCGGTGAGCGCTACGAATACTTCAGGCAGACACAACTATCGATACCGCGATGAGAATGTTACGCAACTCGGTGCTCCTATAATTTATTACAGGCTCAAGCAAATCGACATCGATGGGAAATCAGTCTATTCGAGAATTATAGCGCTTACGATTAATCGTGCAACGATTGTGAGATTCTATCCCAATCCTGTTACGTCCGTCGGAAACATCAATATCACGAGCGAAAATTCAGGAGTGGTGAACGCAAAACTTTTCAGTCCGAATGGTACAATTGCAAAGCAAATGCATTGGAACATCACCGAAGGAAGCAACACCATGCAAATTGAAATGAGTAGCCTTAGCGCAGGCATCTACATCCTCCAAATCGAAGGACCTGGCCTGTCCAAAAGAATCTCGTTGGTCAAAGGCCATTAACTAATTAACTAATTAGCTAATTGGTTAATTAGTTAATGAGCGCGTCGTTTCTTATTGGAAAGATATCTGTCAAGCAGGAACAATCCCAACACCACATTCACCATCATGAAGATGTTGACGAAACTGTTGTTGAAGATTCGGCTGTAATCAATCTTATCCAGCTCAACCGGCAGTTTAGTCTCGCTGCTGCCGGATGTTGACCAATCGATCTGGCCGATGCTGTATACAATGAATCCGATGATGAGGGTGATGAAGAAGATTCCAATTCCCCACACTATTCGTTTGTTGATATAATTGCGAGTGGCCGGCGCGATTTGAAGTTTTCCAATTTCCTCCATCACATTCTTGGTGAAGCGCATAGAAGGCTCATGCAGCTCGGAGGATTGCAGTAATTCGTTCAGGCCAAGAAGTTCGTGGTAGCGGGACTTCCACGCCGCGTTAGTGGCGATAAGCTCTTCCATACCTTGCTTCTCCTCCGGTGTGGCTGTGCCATCGATCAGGTTCCAGAGTCGCTCCTCCATTTCCTGATCACCGGGTTGAATATTTTCAAAGTTTTCCTGCATAAAAACCTCGCTTTTCACTAGTCGTTGGAGCCATTCCAACTACAGAATTAATAAATATCTTTTACTTCTTCACTAAAATGCTTTTCCATTTTCTCTTTCAGCCTCGCCCTCGCTCTGTGCAATCTAACCTTCGCCGTGTTAGGTTCGATGCCAAGAATTCCCGCGATTTCTTCCAGGCTTTGCTCACTCTTGTAAAATAAAGTGATGATCTCCGCATCATCGGCGCTCAACATTCCAATCGCGCTGTTCACCATGTTGATTCTCGACTTGCCTTCAACCTGGTTTGCTCTCAATCCCGAATCGTGACTGTCGGCCACCTCAAACACACCTTCCTTGTCGAGTGAATGTACTTCCAGTCTTTTCTTTCGCAGGAAGGTGATGCAGGTATTGTTCACGATCGTGTACAGCCAGGTGCTGAACTTGGAATTACCTTTGAAATCTGCCAGGGCCCGGTAGGCTTTAACGAAGATATCCTGCGAGACTTCCTCCGCATCTTCCCTGTTCTTCGTAAACCGGAAGGCCAGGGTAAAAACGTAATTCTGGTACCGGTCAACCAGCATGGCATAAGCCTGCTGATCACCCTTGAGTACCCTGGCGATGATCTCGTTATCATTCTGACCGGTCAACATTCGCTGGATTAGACAACAAGGAAAGGGGGGTGGTTACAGAGTGAAGGTAATTAGTTAATTAGTTAATTAGTCAATTAGTTAATTAGTTTCCTGTAACCTGCCAGCCAAACCTGTAGTCTGATATTCAAACAAACATTGAATCACCATCCCCACCAGGGGGTAAAAATTAAAACTTATGAATGGTCCAGAAGTATTAATCCCAATCATCATGTTCGCCGGGGGCTTTGCCATGATCTTCGGCATTGTATACCTCAAAACCCGCCAAAACATGGCCATGATTGAGAAGGGCATGAACCCAAAAGAATTTGCGAATCGTCCTGCTCCTTACAAAAACCTCAAGTGGGCGTTGCTGCTGATTGGTTCAGGAATCGGCCTGTTCGTTGCTTACCTGCTCGACACCTTCCTGATCAGACCTTTCGGCACCTACGATAACGAAGCGATCTACTTCGCCCTGATCGCAATCGGCGGAGGCATTGGTCTCTTCGGTTCTTACCGGATGGAAAAAGAATGGTGGGATAAGAATGAGAACAATTAACAATTATTAATTGTTAATTATTAATTGTTAATTATTAATTGTTATCTCAACTCCTGTAGAGCTCTCTTCACCATCTCATCATTCGTATTCAAAACCTGATAAAACCCGCTGCTTCTCCATCTGAATCTCGCAAGGAATGCCTGGAGCCGTAACTCCAGGGATTCGCGTTGAGCAGCCGTAATCCCCGAAAGATTTAGTGAATCAGATGCATACCTCTGCGTAAACTCATCCCACATGTTTGCACGCTTGTTGAAATTCTTGAGATAATCATCCGCCGACTTATAGCTGTCGATTTCCTTCTTATGTTTTAGATAATATTCGTAGACAAAATTGCTGAAGCTTCCATCGATGATCAGATAATTTATTGCAGTCGGATATCTCGAAGTGTCGAACGGCACGAAGATATCTGGCATGATGCCTCCACCTCCGTACACGATCTTTCCGCTGTGTGTCTTGAACTGCTGATCCGTCGGAAGCCTGATAGAATCTTCGCTGATGACTTCTCCGTTTTGGTAGCGTTCCCAGATCTCATCCATGTAAACCTTCTTTCCTTTATCGTAAGGACGCTGAATGCTTCTTCCGAGAGGAGAATAATATCTCGCTACAGTAAGCCTGATAGCTGAGCCATCGCTCAGATTGTATTGCTCCTGCACCAATCCTTTGCCGAAAGTGCGGCGACCAACAATCGTTGCGCGATCCCAATCCTGTAAGGCACCTGCAAGTACTTCACTCGCGCTGGCAGAGAGTTCATCTACGAGGAGAATTAGCTTGCCGTTCTCGAAGAGTCCTGGGCGTTTGCACCTGAACTCGCGCTTGCGGCTTTTTGCTCCTTCAGTGTAAACAACGAGTTTGTCGCCATCCAGGAATTCATCAGCCATTTCGATGGCTTCGTTCATATAGCCTCCGCCATTTCCGCGAAGGTCATAGATGAGGTTCCTGAGTCCGCGTTCCTTCAATCCTTCCAGAGCTTCTGCGAATTCTTCGTAGCTCGACTCGGTGAATTTATCAAGACGAATGTATCCTGTCTCGCCATCGATCATGTATGCGGCATCTACTGAAGGAACTGGAATGGTGCCACGCGTAACCTTCTTATCCATCACTTCGCCATCGCGAAGAATGGTGAGGCGAATGTCGGTTCCACCAGTGCCGCGAATGTGACTTTTAATTGAATCGGGAGAGAGATCCTTGCGAGTGAGTGAATAATCATCCACGCGAAGAAGCTTATCACCTATGAGAAGTCCTGCGCGATCGCTTGGTCCGCCGGGGATTACATACACAACATTTACCGTATCTGAAAATATGTTGAACTCCACGCCAATCCCTTCAAAGTTTCCGGCCAGGTCTTCATTCGCTGCTTTCAGTTCGATGGGAGGGTAGTAAACCGAGTGCGGATCGAGTTGGTTCATCATCTCCCGCAGGGCCACATCTTCGAGAGAATCGATAGGCACCTCATCAACATACTTCAATCTTATGAGATCGATCGCCTCTTGCAGCGTGGTGTGCTTCTCGGTACGGAACAATCCCTTTCCCTTGTTGCCGCTCAGTCCGTAGCCAAAGTACATTCCCACGATCATCACCACAGAAAACATCAGCGGCAGCCACACCTGCAATTTTTTATTTCCCATCATTTATTTTAATGTAATTTGAACGCAAAATAGAGAAATTAATTTTCATCCTTCGAAGCATTGGGAGGAACGGACTCTGCGCATGAAGGAAATTATTTTCAGAAACCGATGCCAGGAAATATTCTAATAGCAGACAGTGGAGCAACAAAGGCCGAATGGTGCCTTGTGAAAGGAAAAGGAAAAAAGACAATTTTCACGGATGGCATCAGCCCATACTTTCTCGATACGCCCGCAATCGTGGATCTCTTGCAGAAGCAGTTCGTGCCTTCTATGAAAAACGCAAATGTTGATGAGATTTATTACTACGGCACCGGTTGCGCAAATCCCAACAACGCAAAGATTGTGAAGAAAGCCTTGCAGAAGGTCTTTCCCGGCACGAAGGTCAATGTGAACCACGACCTGATGGCAGCAGCAAGAGCAGTGTGTGGAGACACTAAAGGCATTGCCTGCATTCTCGGCACGGGATCCAATTCTTGTTATTATGATGGCAAACGGATAGTGAAGAACAGTCCCGGTCTGGGGTACATTCTCGGCGATGAAGGCAGCGGAGCATATCTCGGCAAGCGCGTGCTGCAATATTATTTATATAATACGTTCGATGAAGACCTGCGTGCAAGATTCGATGCAGCCTATGTAACAAACACCGTTGAGATTCTCGAGAGCGTATACAAGAAGCCTCTTGCAAACCGCTACCTCGCCGGCTTCGCGAGATTCCTGGCCGATAACAGGGGGCACTACATGATCGAGAACATCATCGAAGACGGCCTGAACGATTTCTTCTTTAACCATCTTTGCAAGTACCGGGAGACCTGGAAGCTGCCCGTCAGTTTCGTGGGAAGTATTGCATTTGGATTTAAGGATGTGTTGCAGGAACTTTGCAACGCCTACGAATTTGAACTGGGCAAGGTCTTAAAGAACCCGATGAGCGGACTGATCGAATATCATTCTTCAAATTAAGTAATTTAAGACGCACATAGCCAGGGAAGAATTCTGAACCAACCATTATGGAATTTGAAAAAATTACCGAGCAATCGAGTCCTTATCGCCACCTGGAGAAAATGTCTATTCGTGAGCTCCTGGTTAATATTAATGAAGAAGACCGGTCAGTTCCCGGCGCCGTAGCCAGGGCCATTCCACAAATTGAAAAGCTGGTGGAGATCACCAGCGACAAGATGCTGATGGGTGGTCGCATGTTTTACATCGGCGCAGGCACCAGTGGCCGTCTCGCCATTGTAGACGCAAGCGAATGTCCCCCAACCTACGGCGTGCCTTATGGACTCGTCATCGGTATCATTGCCGGAGGCGACAAGGCCATCACCATGGCGGTTGAGAACGCGGAGGATGACAGGGAGCAGGGATGGAAAGACCTTCAAGCTTTCAATGTTTCAGAAAAAGATGTGGTGATCGGCATCGCTGCCAGCGGCACCACACCATACGTTATCGGTGCACTTGAGGAATGTCGCAAGCGTGGCATCACAACCGGCAGCATCGCATGCAATCCCGGCTCGCCAGTTAGCGCCGCTGCAGATTTTCCCATTGAAGTGGTAGTCGGTCCCGAATTCGTAACCGGCAGCACCAGAATGAAGAGCGGCACTGCTCAAAAACTCGTGCTCAACATGATCTCCACCTCGGTAATGATTCAGCTTGGAAGGGTGGAGGATAACAAGATGGTCAACATGCAACTCACCAATGAAAAACTCGTTGACCGTGGCGTGAAGATGCTGATGGAACGCCTGCAGGAAACTAATTACGAAAAGTCCAAGGAACTCCTGCTCAAATACGGCAGCGTGAAGAAGGCTGCCGAAGCCGCGCAGAAATAAATCGTTAACTATTCATTGACCGGATTTGGTTCGCTAATTGGATAAATTGCTAAATTCAAATTGAGGAAAATCCGGTTATGCACACTATTGAACCATTCTATAATTGGCGACATATTTACGTAAGCGAGGAAGACGAGCTATCGCCCTTCTATGGACGTGCATATTCTGAATTCGAATACTCTCAAACCATTTACAATTATTATATACATCCCCAGTGGGATGACTTCGGTAGCCGCACGCTTTATCTCAAAGTCCTTCTTGCAGACTACGAGGAGAAGTATGCCGTGATTGAATTACTCGGCGAATGGAACGACGCGGTGGAAAACGACATAATGGAATTGAAGCGCGAGGTGTTGGAAAAATTCATGTACGAAGGCATCAATAAATTTATTTTGATAGCCGAGAACGTTCTCAACTTTCATAGCGGCGATGCGGAATATTACGAGGAACTCTTCGAGGAAACCGCAGACGCTGGTGGCTGGGTTGTTTGCATCAACATGCCCGGACAGACGCAGTACGACTTCGTCAGAGCCCATCTCAACCGCTACATTGAGCTGGTGGAACTCGACAACTGGCGTACCTATAAACCCTTTCATCTTTTCCGCAAAATTGACAACGAACAAAGGTCGAGGCTGGAGCCTTGAGCAGGTTGAATAATTAGTCAATTAGCTAATTCGCCAATTAATAATTAAATTTGCGGCCATTAAATCACCTTACTACCACAGCTTATGAAATGGTCCGAGTTTTTTACCTCAGCCATAGGAAAGAAATTAGTGATGGCTTTGACCGGCTTGTTTCTGATCACATTTCTAGTTATTCATGTTGGAATAAATTCATGCATTTTCAATGATCTCTCCATATTTGATCCGAATGATAACGGCAGAATGTTCAACAAAGCTGCTCACTTCATGGGATCGAGTGTGCTGATCCGCATCATCGAGATCGGACTCTTCGCAGGCTTCCTGGTACACATCATCCAGGGATACGTATTGTATGTTCAAAACAAATCGAAGCGTAAGATTGGTTACAAAGTGAAGATGGGAACGAGAGGCAGTACATGGTACAGCAAGTCGATGACCTTTCTAGGCACTCTTTTGCTCCTGTTCCTGATCATGCACGTTTCTCATTTCTGGGTTCCTTCAAGAGTTACACAGGACCTGACGCCTGTTACCTACGGTGACATGCATGCACACGATCTCTTTGAAAGAATGGTTGATGTCTTCCAGAATCCATGGATCGTTGTGTTGTATGTACTCGGTTGCATTTCTTTGGGATGGCACCTGTTGCATGGATTCCAGGCTGCATTCCGAACACTTGGCCTTTCAAATAAGAAATATATCCACCTCGTACAATCCTTCGGGCTAATATTCTCGATTGTAGTTCCTGTGCTCTTCGCGCTCATGCCGATCAGCATGTATGCAGGCTGGGTAGGCTAACGGTGCAACGCCGATTGCCGACCATTGATTAATTAATTTTCAATTTGAAATATGCTTGATTCTAAAATTCCCAGCGGACCTCTTGAGAAAAAATGGACGGACTATAAGGGTCATTGCAAACTGGTAAATCCTGCCAACAAGCGCAGGCTCGAGATCATCGTTGTGGGAACGGGACTGGCCGGCGCATCAGCAGCCGCATCTCTTGCCGAACAAGGATACCAGGTTAAAGCCTTCTGTTTTCAGGATTCACCAAGGAGGGCACACTCGATCGCGGCACAGGGAGGTATCAATGCAGCAAAGAATTATCAGAATGATGGCGACAGTGTTTTTCGCCTCTTCTATGATACGATTAAGGGTGGCGACTACCGCTCCAGAGAAGGAAATGTGCACCGTCTCGCAGAGGTGAGTGTGAACATCATCGACCAATGCGTGGCGCAAGGTGTTCCGTTCGCAAGAGAGTATGGCGGTCTGCTCAACAACAGGTCGTTTGGTGGAACGCAGGTTAAGAGAACTTTCTACGCGGCAGGACAAACAGGGCAACAGCTTCTTCTCGGAGCATACCAGGCGCTCGAACGTCAGGTGGGTTTGGGAAAGGTGAAGATGTACAGCCGTCACGAGATGCTCGACCTCGTTATCATCGATGGTAAGGCGAGGGGCATCATCGCACGTGATCTCATCAATGGCAAAGTAGAACGCTTCTTCGGTCATGCCGTGTTGCTTTGCACCGGCGGATACGGTAACGTATTTTATCTCAGTACAAACGCCATGGGCAGCAACGTGACTGCTGCATGGAAGGCGCACAAGCGTGGAGCATTCTTCGCGAATCCATGTTTCACGCACATTCATCCGACATGAATCCCCGTTACCGGAGATCACCAGAGCAAGCTCACGCTCATGTCTGAATCGCTGAGGAATGATGGAAGGATTTGGGTTCCGAAGAAGAAGGATGATACGCGCAAGGCAAACGAAATCCCCGATGACGAACGCGATTACTATCTCGAGAGAAGGTATCCTGCGTTCGGCAACCTCGTGCCTCGTGACGTTGCATCTCGTGCTGCTAAGGAACGCTGCGATGCAGGTTACGGCGTGGGTACTACCAAGCAAGCAGTTTATCTCGACTTCAGATACAACCTCATCAACAAATACGGAAGGGCAGAAGCAAGCAGGCAGGGCATACTCGATCCCGATGAAGAAACACTGGTGCGCCTCGGTAAAGAAGTAGTGAAGGAAGAATATGGTAACCTCTTCGACATGTACGAAAAGATCACCGGAGAGAATCCTTACGAAGTGCCGATGAGGATTTATCCCGCCGTTCACTACACCATGGGCGGACTCTGGGTTGATTATGAATTGATGACAACCGTTAAGGGATTGTATTCACTCGGCGAGGCAAACTTCAGCGACCATGGTGCAAACAGGCTCGGCGCTTCGGCGCTGATGCAGGGACTTGCCGATGGTTACTTCGTGATTCCATACACCATTGGAAACTACCTGGCCGATGAAATTGCGACCAAACCCATCTCCACCGATCATGAAGCATTCGTAGAAGCGGAGAAGAAGGTACAAGACAGGATCGACAGACTAATGTCGGTAAAAGGAAAGCAATCAGTAGAGAGTTTCCACAAGCGTCTCGGAAAGATCATGTGGGAAAAGTGTGGCATGGCGAGAAACGCTCAAGGCCTGCAGGAAGCGATAAAAGAAATTCAGGAGCTGAGAAATGAATTCTGGAAAGATGTGCGCATACCGGGAGAGATTGGAGAGATGAACCCAGAGCTCGATAAAGCAAACAGGGTTGCCGACTTCCTCGAACTCGGCGAACTCATGTGCATTGATGCGCTTCACAGAAATGAAAGCTGCGGTGGCCATTTCCGTGAAGAATACCAGACTCCCGAAGGCGAAGCCCAACGCCGCGACGAAGAATTCCTCTACGTAGCGGCCTGGCAAAACAAGTCCGAACAAGAGTGGGAATTACATAAGGAGGATTTGAAGTTTGAAGTGGCGAAGCCGACGCAGCGCTCTTATAAGTGATAGCTAATTAACTAATTAGTTAATTAGCTAATTAGTTAATTGGGATAAACGTTTATAAACGGTTAGTCTCCGGGATTACTCATAATTTGGAAATTAATTTTTCAATTATGTGGGTAGAAAAAAGGAATGTGATTGTGGAGATGACACTTAATTTCTCGATCGCAATCGTCAGGTTTGCAGAAGAATTGGAGAAAAGAAAAAAGTTTGTAATTGCAAACCAGATTCTGAGATCAGGCACATCAATAGGAGCAAATGTTACAGAGGCGCAGAATGCAGAAAGTAAGAAAGACTTTATCCATAAAATGAAGATTGCAACGAAAGAAGCGAGTGAAACAAAATACTGGTTATTGATTTGTGAACGGAGTGAATAGTATCCTTTTGATCAAAAGTTGATGGACATGGTGGAGCAGATTTCAAAAGTATTGAGCAGGATTCTCACGACAACAAAGAAAAATATCCTGAATGCAGATAATGATTCATGAGATTGAAGACACCAGGACATTGACTAATTAACTAATTAACAAATTAACTAATTATTCCATGACACATTACACCATGAACCTCACCCTCAAAGTATGGAAGCAAAAGAACAGGAATGAGCGCGGTCGTTTTGAGACGTATGAGGTGAAGAATATTTCATCGGAGATGTCGTTTCTCGAGATGTTCGATGTGTTGAATGAGCAGCTGATAAATGAAGGCAAAGAACCAATCGCATTCGACCACGACTGCCGCGAAGGTATTTGTGGCGCCTGCTCAATGTATATCAATGGCCGCCCACACGGCCCCTGGCATGCAACTACCACCTGCCAGCTTCACATGCGCGCGTTCAAGGACGGAGACACAATCGTGGTTGAACCCTGGAGGGCGAATGCATTTCCGGTGATTAAGGACTTAGTCGTTGACCGCACATCATTCGACCGCATCATCGCCGCCGGCGGATTCGTTTCTGTCAACACCGGTGTTTCTGTTGATGGTAATGCCATTCCAATCGAGAAGGAAAGCGCCGACAAGGCATTCGCTGCTGCAGCCTGCATCGGTTGCGGAGCTTGCGTGGCGGCGTGTAAAAATTCTTCTGCTTCGCTGTTTGTTGCTGCGAAGGTTTCTCATCTTGCCTTGTTACCGCAGGGAGATCCCGAGCGTACGACACGCGCCCTCAGCATGGTCGCGCAGATGGACAAGGAGGGATTTGGTAGCTGTACATTCACCAAGGCTTGTGAGGCTGTTTGTCCGAAGGAGATCTCGGTTACCAACATCTCGAGGATGCATTCGGAGTATATTCTCAATGGACTTTCGAGCGATAAGGATTACGGCCACAGCTAGTCGACTTTGACTCTATTCATCATTGGCTAAGCCTTCACCAAGAGGAATGCACCTATGAATGCCGACGAATTTGGAATTTGAAGATTCCCGGTTCCCGCTGTTCCTGATCAACTATTCACACAGGTTAGCAAATTTCAAGCAATAATTAGCCAGGTTTTTGCGATTTTGGTATTATCCAACTTACTCAAATACAAAATACTGTAAGTCTAAAGCAAAAAACTGACTGTCATTGACCTTCCTCCTCCGGATATCGTTCCTCATGTTGACCGTACTGATGTGCCTGCAGGGCAGCGCGCAGGTGCCGTTTGAACCCTTGCCGGTGTCCAACCTGAGGGAGAAGACGGTGAAGGTGGAGGGTGACAGTATCTTGCTTGATACGCTCAGCATCATTCCCGGCACTATCAGCGTGGCTGGCATCGACACATCAACTTATAGTCTGGATTTTGTAAATGGAGTTATCTACTGGAAGCAGATTCCTGCACAGGAAACCTTGCAAGTTCGATATCGTGTGTTTCCAACAAAGCTGAATCCAGTGGTGCAGCGAATGCGCTACGACAGCATCATGAATAATTTCTCGGTGCGTCCTTATGAATTCTCTAACGAAATGACTGCCGCGCAAAGAGGCGTATTCAATTTCGGAAATCTCAAAGCAGAAGGAAGCTTTGGAAGGCAGATCGCGTTTGGCAACAGCCAGGATGTGGTCTTGAACTCCACGCTGAACATGCAGCTCAGCGGAATGTTAGGCGACAGCATCGAAGTGCAGGCGGCGATCACCGACAACAACATTCCCATTCAACCTGATGGTACCACTCAGCAACTGAATGAATTCGACCAGGTTTTTCTTCAATTTAGAAAGAAGAACTGGCAACTCAATCTTGGGGATATCGACATACGCCAAAACGAATCCTATTTTCTCAACTTCTACAAGCGATTACAGGGGGTTGCCTTTCAAACTACGAACAGAATTTCTCCCGGCATTCAATCGAAGACTTTAGCGAGCGGATCGATTGCGAAGGGCAAGTTCACAAGACAAGTAATCGAAGCGCTCGAGGGGAACCAGGGGCCGTACAGGTTGAGGGGACCAAACAATGAATTCTTCTTCATCATTCTTGGTAATACGGAACGAGTCTTCATCGACGGTCAGCTTATGCAGCGCGGCGAGGACCAGGACTATGTGATCAACTACAACACGGCAGAGATCACGTTCACACCGAAGCGAATGATCACGAAGGACAGCAGGATACAGGTGGAGTTTGAGTATGCTGACAGGAACTTTCTCAATGCAAATCTCTACGTGTCGCAGCAATTCGATTTTGGAGAAAGGGCAAAGTTGAGAATCGGTTTCTTCAACAACAGCGATGCAAAGAACTCTTCCATCAACCAGGTGCTGGATGCGGATCAGAAGCAGTTCCTCTCTGAAATTGGCGACAGCATTCAGCGTGCATTCTATCCTTCCGCAGTATTGGACACCTTCGCTGCGGGCAAGGTGCTTTATGAGAAGATTTATTACAACCCCACACCATCCACCATCGATTCGTTTTACCAGTATTCAACTGATCCGAACCTGGCGAAGTACAATGTTTCTTTTACCGATGTAGGACAAGGACTAGGAAATTACGTGGCTGATTTCAACGGAGCCAACGGAAGAGTCTTTCGCTTCATCATGCCCGTAGGCGGAGTGAAGCAGGGAAATTTCGAACCGATCACAACGCTCGTTACTCCGAAGAAACAACAGGTAATGAATCTCGGGTTTGATTACGCCATCGGAAGCTCAACCAACCTGAAGACGGAACTTGCGATGAGCAACTACGATGCCAACACTTTTTCGAAATTAAATAATGGCGACGACCGTGGCTTCGCAGCCAAGTTCCAACTCAATAATGCAAAATTGCTTAAAAAGTCAACCTTGCTCATGCTTACCTCGAGTGCGGATTACGAATATGTGCAGGATAAGTTTCGTCCGCTCGAGAGGCTTCGCAACGTGGAATTCTCGAGGGACTTCGGCCTTCCCATCCTCACTGAGCAGGCAACCGAAAGCATACTTAGACTCGGTGCAGGATTGAAGAATGCCAAAGGAAATTCACTCTCTTATCGTTTCATCAATTACAACCGAAGCGATGACTATTCAGGATTTCAGAATTCTCTCTCGCACTTTCTCAATCTTGGTGGATGGCAGTTTAATAATGATGTCACCCTTACCAACTTCAATACAGAATTGACGAAGGGCAATTTTCTCAGACCGAACTTTGATCTGAGCAAACAGTTCAGCAAGCTTAGCGACTGGCGCATGGGCTTTCGTTATTCCCTCGAGAGAAATAATGTGCGGCATGAGGCAACGGACACGCTTACCGCGCAGGCATTTTCCTTCGACAGTTATTCCGTTTACCTGCGCTCTGACGAAAAGCGAAGAAATAAGTATGGCATCACCTTCTTCACTCGTGCCGACAAGTATCCGGTGGGAAGGGAATTCATTAAGGGTGACAGGAGTTACAACCTCAACTTGCAGACTGAACTCCTTGCAAATCCCAGGCATCAGTTTCTGTTGAATGCGACCTTCCGGAAGCTGAAGGTATATGATAAGGCAGTTTCGCTTCAGCAGGAAGATGAGACGATTCTCAGCAGGGTGGAGTACCTGGTGAATGAGTGGAAGGGGTTGATCAATGGAAATGTCTTGTACGAGGTTGGGGCAGGGCAGGAGCAGCGAAGGGATTTCGCCTACCTCGAAGTTCCCGCAGGCACGGGGCAGTATGCATGGATAGATTACAACAACGATGGCGTGCAGCAGTTGAATGAGTTTGAGCTTGCGGCCTTTCCCGATCAGGCGAAGTTCATTCGCATTTTCACTCCCACAAATGAGTTCGTGAAGGCAAATTACGTGACGTTCAACTACAGTCTTGGCATAAACCCGAGATCAATTCTGAATTCACCCAACCTGAAAGGATTTCTCCGGTTCATATCAAAGTTCAACCTGCAGACAGCACTGCAGATTACGAAAAAGTCGATTGCGAAAGGAAGCTTCGAGTTCAATCCATTTAAGTATGGTGTGAACGACACGGCTCTCATCACTCTCAATACGGTGTTGCCAAACACAATTTCTTTCAACAGGTACAGCAGCAAGTGGGGGATCGACCTGAGCAATGTGCGGATCAACAGCAAGTCGCTGCTCACGTATGGCTACGAGAGCCGCAGACAGAATGATTGGACAACCCGATTCAGATGGAATCTCTCCAGGGCGATGACGTTAAACTTTAACGCTCGCATGGCTGAGAATGCATTGTACACGGCCAATGCGCAATTCGACAATCGTAATTACGAGCTGGACATCTACAGCTTAGAACCGATTTTCGTTTTCATAAAAGGAACTTCGTTCAGAGTATCGACGGGTTACAAATTTGAAAACAAGAAGAATCTTCCAATTTATGGCGGCGAGGAATCGCAATCGCAGTCCGTCAACCTTGAGACGAAGTACAATGTTCTTCAGAATAGTTCGATTACGGGAAAGTTTACTTTCAACGATATTGCATACACGAGCCAGCACTCGGGAACCACGACGGTGAGCTATATTATGCTGGATGGTTTATTGCCGGGGAAGAACTACCTCTGGTCGGTCACGCTTACGAAGAGGCTCTTAAACAATCTTGAGATCAATTTTCAGTATGATGGAAGGAAGTCCGGCGCCTCGAGAACGGTGCATATTGGAAGAGCGGCGGTGACGGCGATTTTTTGAGAGCGGATTCGGATTCCGGACCATGGGCCGCAGATTTGTTATGATGAATTATGATTTATTATGATAGCGCCTGATTCAGTAGGGTTCTATCAGCGTCAATCATAAGCAATCATAAAAAATCCGTGTCCGGTGGTCGGGCAATCAAAAACCTCGTTCTTTACACATTAAACCTAAAATGCATCACATCTCCATCCTTCACCACATACTCCTTTCCTTCGATGCGTAGTTTGCCGGCTTCGCGGCAGGCGGCTTCGGAGCCGTATTGAATGAAGTCTTCGTAAGAAATTACTTCGGCCTTGATGAATCCTTTCTCGAAGTCGGTGTGGATCACGCCTGCAGCCTGGGGTGCTTTCCAGCCGTTGTGTATCGTCCATGCACGTACTTCCTGAACACCGGCGGTGAAGTAGGTGTAGAGATTAAGCAGTTTGTAAGCCGAATGAATCAACCTGTCAAGTGCGGGCTCGGTCATCTTATATTCGTCCATGAAGAGCTGGCGGTCATCTGCGCTTTCCATTTCTGCAATCTGCGCTTCGATATTGTTGTTCATGATGATCACTTGCGCGTTTTCATCTTTTACAGCGTCGATCAGCGCTTGTGAATACTTATTACCTGTATGCATCGATGGCTCGTCCACGTTTGCTACATAGAGCACGGGCTTATCGGTGAGTAGGAAGAGATCTGCTATCGCGACCTTCTCTTCTTTCGAGAGTTGAAGTTCCCTGATGCTTCGGCCTTTCTCGAGATGTTCTTTGCATCGGATCAGCACTTCGAGTTCTGATTTCAACTTGGGATCGATACGTGCCTGCTTTTCGGTCTTCTGGATCTTGCGCTCAACGCTGTCAAGGTCCTTCAGTTGAAGTTCGGTATCGATGATTTCTTTGTCTGATACGGGGTTGATGGCGCCTTCATCGCGGAGAATGTTTTCGTCTTCGAAGCAGCGGATCACGTGAATGATGGCATCAACTTCGCGGATATTGGCGAGGAATTTATTGCCGAGGCCTTCGCCTTTGCTTGCACCTCTCACGAGACCGGCGATGTCTACGATCTCGATCTGTGTGGGAACGGTTCGGTTGGGCTGCACCAGTTCGGCGAGTTTGTCGAGCCGCGGATCGGGCACGTCAACCAATCCCACATTCGGGTCGATGGTACAGAAGCGGTAATTGCTAGCCTGCGCTTTCGCGCTGTTGCTAACCGCATTGAATAAAGTTGATTTTCCCACGTTCGGAAGTCCCACGATGCCGGCTTGCAAACCCATTTCTTAATTAGTTAATTTTTTAATTAGTTAATTCGTTAATTGGGCGGCAAAGATAGGTATTGATTCTTTAAGAGAGGTTAAACGAGCTTGTTGCGGAATTTTGCGATTTACTGATTATTTTACCACACGATTTGTGGTCTTATCTTATCTGCATCCACACCTTGGCTAATTAACAAATTGACTAATTAACGAATTAAACTTATGGCATTAAGCCGCATCTGGATCGCCTTTATCGTTATCGCAGTTCTGGCTGCCACAGGCAAGTTTCTGTTTGAGCCGGGACAGGAAAGAATCTTCAGCCAGTTAGTGGCAGGAAAGAGCAGTGATACTACATCTGTAAGAGTGGTGGATTCCACGGCAATTCCTGCAGCCGTTCACGCCCAAATCGCTCAGAAGAAAATAGCGAAGTGGAATAAAGAGAAGGTATATAAGTCGGGCGATAATAGTTATACTGTTTTTCAGTTGCAGCAGGCAAATGGGATATTCGAGACCTGTAAGGATGCCATCTCCCTTGCAATCGGATTGATTGGTATCATGGCATTGTTTCTCGGGTTCATGAATATTGCTGAAAGGGCGGGAGGAGTGAGATTCCTCGCGAAGATAATCGGACCATTCTTCTCAAGGATATTCCCGGATGTTCCGAAGAACCACCCTTCGATGGGACACATGGTCATGAATTTCTCCGCAAACCTGATGGGGCTCGACAATGCAGCCACGCCGTTTGGCATTAAGGCGATGGAGAGTTTGCAGGAGATCAATCCGAGCAAGGATACAGCAAGCAACCCGCAACTGATGTTCCTCTGCCTCCATGCCTCGGGACTCACGCTAATTCCCACGACCATCATTGCAGATCGTGTATCCCTCGGATCTGAAAACCCGACCGACATTTTCATTCCCTGCATGATTGCCACCTTCGCTGCAACTATTGCTGCGCTGCTGATAGTATCGTACCGCCAGCGCATTCGCATCTTCCAGCCGGTGATCCTCGCATGGATTCTTGGAATAACGCTGATCATTACGGCGCTGATGATCTACATAAAGACGCTCAATGCGCGGGACGTGCAGATATTTTCAAGCAACCTGAGCAATGGCATTATTCTCCTCATATTCTTCCTGATTGTGCTGGGAGGATTTTATAAACGGATAAATGTGTTCGACGCCTTCGTGGAAGGAGCGAAGGGAGGCTTCGATGTGGCGGTGAGGATCATTCCATACCTCGTAGGACTATTGGTTGCCATCAGCCTGTTGCGTAATAGCGGTGTCTTCGATTTTGTGCTCGATGGCATTAAGGCTGTTTTCATTTGGTTTGGTGGAGATACGCGAATCGTGGACGCATTGCCAACTGCATTACTGAAGCCATTGAGTGGTAGCGGAGCGAGGGCGATGATGATCGACACGCTGAATTCTCACGGCGTGGATTCATTCGCTTCGAATCTTGCTTCTGTATTCCGCGGAGCTGCAGATACCACCTTCTACATCATCGCTGTTTATTTCGGCGCTGTAGGAATTAAGAACAGCCGCTATGCGGTAGGAACAATGCTGCTTGCCGACCTGGCTGGTATCATCACTGCCATCTCCATTGCGTACCTATTTTTTAAGTAACCCATTTACTAATTAGCTAATTAGTTAATTAGTTAATTAGTTAATTGACTAATTGAAAAAGGCCGCTTCATCCAGAAGCGGCCTTTTTCAATTTTTCTAACCCATACTAGTTATTGATAAACGATGCCAGTGTTCTCACGAACGTGGTGCCGGGAGCATAGCGGCCGCGGAAAACAACCGTGTAATGCTCATTCGGCCTGAAGGTAAAGGCGCCTCCGACCAGGTTGGTGGTAGTGCCTGCCTCCCTCACGTAGAGAGAATCGGTAACGTCAGGAACTACAGTCATGAAGCCTGACAACTCGGAATAGGGCACATCGCTCACTAGATTTCCATTA
>CBINHQ010000003.1:0-23667 GCA_966250475.1 uncultured Chitinophagaceae bacterium | reverse complement strand
TCATCCCCGATTTTCATCGGGGCAGGCTCTCATCCCTCAATATGTTTGAAGTTTGGGGTTTGAAGTTTGGTGTTTGAAGTTTGATTCTTAGGTTTAATCTATTCATGATCAATGAAACAATTACTATTAATTCTTAGCGCAATAACAATCTCGCTTTCGATTTATTCCCAGCAAGGAAGGCGGGAGCAGGTTTCACTTTCAGGAAAAATTACAGATGGCATTACTGGTTCGCCGCTGCTTGGCGCCAGCATCAGCATCGATGATGCGAAGCGAGGCACGATTACCGATTCATTGGGAAATTATTTGTTAGAAAATTTACCTCCTGGCCACCATGTCATCGAAGTGTCCTTCACGGGGTATGGAAGCATCGTGACGCACCTCGACATAAATGGTAAACAAAAAAAGAATTTCAGCATGTTACCCGCCGTTGTGGAGAACCAGGGAGTGGTGGTGACGGGAGTTTCTTCTGCAACCAGCATACGCAAGGCTGCCGTGCCACTTCAGACTGTACGGCATGCCGAGCTCCTGCAAACGCCTTCGACCAATATCATCGATGCATTGGCGAGGAAACCGGGCATCTCGCAACTACAAACCGGGCCGGGAATATCGAAGCCGGTGATAAGGGGTCTTGGTTACAACCGCGTGGTAGTGGTGAATGATGGAGTGAGGCAAGAGGGACAACAGTGGGGCGATGAGCATGGAGTGGAAATCGACGAAATGAGTGTGCACAGGATCGAGATACTCAAAGGCCCGGCATCTCTGATGTACGGCAGCGACGCACTTGCAGGTGTTATTCATATGATCAGTCATGTTCCCGTGATGGATGGTACGCTAACAGGAACTGCACTCTATACCTATCAGACCAACAACAGGCAGTCGGGTGTGCACACGAGTATCTCGGGAAACAAGCATTCATTCAACTGGAATATTTACGGCAGTTATAAATCGGCAGGTGATTACCGCAACAAATATGATGACATCGTGCTTAACTCAAGATTCAACGAGAAGAATTTCGGTGGATATGTCGGAATCAACAAAGGATGGGGATACAGTCATCTTATCTTCAGCAGCTTCAATCAGGATGTGGGATTGGTGGAAGGCGATCGCGATCCACTTACAGGAAAGTTCATTCTTTATGCAGGAACTCCGATGGAACATGTTGCAACACGAAGAGAACTGGAGGCGAGAAATATATTCATCCCGAGGCAACACATCAGTCACAACAGGATAATCTCCGACAATGCGATTACAATCAACAGAAACAGGCTGAAGATAAATCTTGCATTCCAGGAAAATCGTCGTGAAGAGTATGGTGATCCGATGGAACCGAGGGAAGTTGAGTTGGGTTTAGACCTTACGACTTTCACTTATAATCTTCAATGGCAATTGCCTCAGTCGAGGGACTGGCATGTAACCATTGGTGCAAGCGGCATGCTGCAATCGAACAGGAACAAGGCAGAGGAAGTGATTATTCCTGAATACAGAATGAGGGACGTGGGCGCATTTGTTTTCGGCCAAAGATTCCTGGAACGCACAACCATCAGCGGAGGTTTGAGGATCGATCACCGTTCATTGAGCGCTGATGAATTGACAGAAGATGGTGAGTTGAGATTTGAAGCATTCGACAAAAATTTTACAAACATTGCGGGGAGCGCTGGGCTCAGCTTCGAGGCGAATGACCATCTGACATTGAAATTGAATCTCGCGAGAGGATTTCGTGCGCCAAACATGGCGGAGTTGGGAAGCAACGGCGCACATGAGGGAACGGATCGATATGAATATGGAATGCAGGGTTTGAAATCGGAGAATAGTCTTCAACTGGATGGTGGCATCGATCTTGACCAGGAGCACGTGAGCATGAGCCTGAGTGCGTTTTACAACAGATTGGGTGATTTCATATATTACCGCAGGCTCTCTTCAGCAGGAGGTGGCGATTCACTGGTGAGTGTGGATGGTGAAGAGTTGATGGCGTACAGGTTCGATCAGCAGGATGCTTCGCTTGCGGGATTTGAAGTGGAGATCGATTTTCACCCCCACCCTCTCGACTGGCTGCATTTCGAGAACAGTCTTTCCTTCGTGCGGGGAAGATTCGCTGAATCGATCATGGGAACGAGGAACATCCCAATGATACCCGCGGCGAGGTGGATGTCGGAACTTCGTGCGAATTTCATCAATGGAAAGAAGAAGCTGCGTAACATCTATGTGCGGGTTGGATTGAATACAACGTTTAGACAGAATCATCCTTTTACTGCATACAACACGGAAACGGCTACACCGGGTTACAGTCTGTTGAATGCAGGTGCGGGATTCGAACTCCACTCGAAGAAGGCTTTGCTTTGCAGCGTACATTTCTCAGGAACAAACCTCACCGATGTCGCATACATTGATCACCTGAGCAGGTTGAAGTATACCGATGTGAACCAGGCAACGGGAAGGCAGGGAGTGTTCAACATGGGCAGGAGCTGGGGTGTGAAATTGCTTTTGCCGATGAAGGGGAAACTCTAATCGATTCTGCTTACCATCGTTTCACCTTTGCGAGCAGGGATTCCCAGTTGCCGCCATTGATGATGTTGCCGATGCCTTCGGAGCGAAGAAGTCTCATGGCTTTATCAATGTCTGAAGTCTGTGAGGAACAGAGTACGATTGGTCTTTTGAATGATTTGATCTTGCCGAGGTTAATTGCAAGCCTGTCCACTGGTATATTGATAGATCCGGGGATGCGTCCCTGATCGAACGCCCCTGCGGCTCGAAGGTCGATGATGACAGCCCCGGATTTTATTGCCTTCTTAACCTTGCTTCCGAAAAGATTGAACATAATTCGCATTTAGAATTTTGAATCAGGATGCGCTTGCGACGGGCATGATCTCTTTGATCTTTCTCTCGCCGATCTGCTGTCTCCACATTGCGTAATAGAGGCCTTTCTCGCTGAGCAGGCTTTCGTGAGTTCCTGTTTCAACAACATCGCCTTTCTCGAGCACATAGATGCGATCTGCGTGCATGATGGTTGAGAGACGGTGTGCAATTAGTATTGTGATTTGTTTTCCTTGCATGGAAATGTCGCGGATGGTATCGGTAATCTCTTCTTCAGTGAGCGAATCAAGCGCTGATGTTGCTTCATCGAAGAGAAGAAGTTTCGGCTGGCGCAACAGTGCCCTTGCGATTGAGAGTCGCTGCTTCTCTCCGCCGGAGAGCTTAAGGCCGCCTTCGCCGATCATCGTTTCGAGACCATGCTCTGCCCTGGCAAGAAGGTTCTGGCAGGATGCTTTGTTCAGCGCGTCCATCAATTGTTCGTCAGTAGCGCCAGGGTTGACGAAAACCAGGTTCTCGCGAATGGTGCCGCTGAAGAGGTTTGTATCCTGCGTAACAAAGCCGATCTGGTTGCGCAGATCATCGAAGCGAATTTCATTTTCATCCATGTTGTTGTAAAGTATCTTACCCTGCTGCGGGCGGTAGAGTCCGACCAACAATTTCATGAGCGTAGACTTTCCGCTGCCGCTTGGTCCGACGAATGCAATGGTCTCTCCGGTGCGCACGTCGAAGCTGATGTTGTTGATCGCCTTCTGTGCGGCTGTCTGATGCTGAAATGCGACGTTGCGGAACGAAAGAGTTTCGATCTGACCTAGGTGCTTTGGATGTGCAGGCTCCCGCTCGGGTTCCTTCTTCATCAGGTTGTGAAAATTAATGAGCGATGCCTCTGCCTCGCGATATGAGAGTAAAATGTTTCCTATTTCCTGCAAGGGGCCAAACACGAAGAAGGAAAATATCTGCATGGTCACGAGCTGGCCTGGGTCCATTTGTCCGCCGAAGATGAGCCACATTAGAATGAAGAGGATTACCTGGCGAAGCGTGTTCACAAGTGTTCCCTGGATGAAGCTGATGCTCCTTATTCGCTTGACCTTGGTGAGTTCGAGACCGAGGATCTTGTACGTGTTTTTGTTGAGACGCTCCACTTCCTGCGTGGTGAGGCCGAGACTCTTCACCAGTTCGATGTTGCGGAGTGATTCGGTTGTTGATCCCGCGAGTGCTGTGGTTTGCCCGACGATGTTTTTCTGAATGGTCTTGATCTTCTTGCTAAGCGCATTGGTGATGAGAGTAAGTGCAAGGATGCCTCCCAGGTATGCAACTGGAATGTACCAGTGAATGAAGAGGGCAGCATAGATGAAGACGAAGAGAATTCCTACAATTACACCGAAGAGAATGTTGATGAAGTTAATCATGAATTTCTCCACGTCGGCGCGAACCTTGGTGAGGATGGAAAGCGTCTCACCGCTGCGCTGGTCTTCGAATTGCTGATATGGAAGCTTCATCGCGTGCTGCAAACCATCGGTGAAAACTTTTGCGCCGAACTTCTGGATCACTACCTGTAAAAAATAGTCCTGCAGGTTCTTCGCAATCCGGCTGATCATTGCCACGGTGATCGAAGCAATGACGATGAACCAAACTCCCGGCTGTTCCCAGGAGAATGAGTTGAAGAAACGCTCGGTAGAGAGCTTGTTATTGATTTGATCATTGGCAAGGTTGACGAGCTTACCAAAAAGAATCGGATCTACTAGCGAGAAGCCAATATTGATGGTAGCAAGACCAAGTACGAGGAATACAAGCCAGCGATGAGGTCTTAAATATCTTAAAAGGATCTTCATATAAATTTCGGAATGAGGTTAGGGCTGCACAAAAATCAGGCAAAGAATTTTACGGCAAGAATGGCATTAATTTCTGACAACACCGATATCGAATATACAAATCTCCCTGTTTCTGCCTGTAAAGCTGGCAGCGAAAGCCTAATGACCTGTCAGCGACTGATGCATGGTATTAAAAGCTGTGAGCTGATTAAACAATTTCGGCCTAACGATGTATCCGTGCAATTTACCAGTACAGTTGAGGTACGAGAGGAGGTTGTCAGGATTGAATCGAACGGGATGCTGGGCAGCCAGCAGTTTCTTCGCCCCGTGGAGAGAAATGCTGTAGGCATGCGTGCAGTCGTGGAATCCGGCCCGGGCAATATGTTTTGAGAGAGGGCGCGGATAGTAACTCCTGAAAATCTGCCGCGTGAGGCGAAGTTGTGCATTGGAGGGAAACATCTGGTAGAATGCATGCTTGACCTTCGACCTGATGCCTGTTCCTTCATTCTTCTCGTACCCGAGGTAGAGGAGTTCGGTATCAGTTGGAATCTCCTTCACAATTTTGGGAAAAAGTTTAAGCGTATGCAGGTCGGGAACTGCATCATCCTCGAGAATGAGCGTTCTTTCGAAGCCTTCATCCACGATCTTCTGGTAAATGCTCACGTGTCCCAATGCACAGCATAGCATACCCAGCGGCATTTCAGGCGGACTCTTGTAAAAATGTTTGTAGAGCTCTGATGAATAGATGCCTTCCTCGCTGAATGATTTGATGGAATGATTCTCCTTGTCCACGCCATAGAAGAATTCGAAGTCCAACCCCTCAAAGGTTTTTTTGATATATGCAATCCTGTCCTTCAAACGGGGAAGTGTGAGGATATAGATTTTATCGTAATAATTGTTGAGGGGAGTGAACGGAGACATCGGGGGCAAAGATAAAGAGGTCTTTGGGGGAAGGAGGTTTTTTGGGTTTAAAAGTTTAAGGGTTTAAGAGTTTAAGGGTTTAAAGGTTTAAAGGTTTAAGAGTTTAAGGGTGCAATAGTAACCATGAGCCATCATCTTCCCTTAAACCTTTAAACCCTTAAACTTTTAAACCTTTTCCTGGGGAATTTCCCTGAGCCTCAGGTACTCCTTCCTTCCGATAGTAAAATAATAGAGCAGGATCACAAAACCGGGGATGATGAGGAAGATTAAATAGTCGAAGCCGACCGTGAACCGGAGTATAAAATGACAGGCAATAATGACGAATGAGAGTGGGATGAGCCAGTTGCCGTTTTTAAATCCTCTTACGTTTAGTTCTTTTACTTCGTCTTCCTTTACTTCAACTTCTACCTCGTTGCTGCTGGCCCAGTCGATCTTTGCGACCACGGAATGTGTGCCGGGTTCAACTTTAAACTCACGAACCTCGGCATTTCTCAGGGTACCGGATTTTCTTCCATCGATGTAAACCTGGTAGCTCCTCAAGCTGTTAGTATATTCATTGGAGCGGTGGATTCGAATGATTGCCATACCGTAAATTTAAAATCAAAAAGGGAGATTGTTGACTTAAAAATAAACGCGCTTGCGTTAGCTTTATGGCGATATGAAGGATGAAGAATTCATAAAAAAGATGGTGAAGAAGGGTGAGGAAGCATCCGAGAGAGTGAAAAACGAATTTGCAGGATTGAATGTTCAACAACTCGATTGGAAACCTTCACTGGGAGTCTGGTCGATTGGTCAGTGCCTCGATCACCTGGTCACTTCAAATTCATTATACTTTCTCACATTCAGAGAAATTGTAAGGGGAGAATACAGGATGACCAACTGGCAACGCTGGAACCCGCTGGGAATCTTCTTCGGGAGAATGTTGGTGAACCAGATGAGTGAAGACGTGAAGAGAAAGGTGATAACGCCGAAGGTCTTTCGTCCCTCGGAAAATCCAATTGACATAGGAGTGGTGGATCGATTCCTCAAGCACCAGGATACTTTGCTGGATTTGATTGACGCGTGCAGAAGAGTGGACCTGGACAAGACACAAATAACCTCACCGGTTTCGAAGGTCGTAACTTACAGTTTGCGCAATGGAATTCTAATTCTCATCAGTCATGAGCACAGGCATATAAACCAGGCGTTGCGAGTAAAGCAACATAAGGAATTCCCTTCCTAGAAGCTTATCAGATTGCGTTATTGAAAAAGATCAGGTTTTCCCATTTAGTCTCGCAGATAAAATCGTACTTCGATATTGCGTTGAAGACGGATCGCGAACTACCGGGTCTCATTCGGTCGTGGAGTTCTACAATTAAGAGTCGGGTGCGAGGCAGCCAGGATTCATAATTCTTTTCGAAGACTTCTCTTTCTGCGCCTTCGATATCGAGCTTAACGATGTCGAGCACATCCACTCCTTCCTGCTGCATGATGTCGCCGAGAGAGATCGCCGGAATTGTATTTTCCGAGGGAGTATCCACTCTTTCCACCATGAATGCATTGGCGCCTGCGCCTTCATCCATGATGCGAAGATGGCCGCTTTCGTTCCAGACACCCTTGCAGATTACTTTCACATTCCTGAAGTCGCGGGTATTGTGGGTGAGCAATTCGCAGTTGGTGGGACTTACTTCAAGTGAAATGATTTTTGAAGAAGGATATTTCCGTGCATAGTAGATTGCCGACATGCCTATGTTCGCTCCGCCATCGATGATGATGGAAGGTTCGAAATCGATGGGGATGCGGTATTGGTCGAGCGCGAAGACGTGTTCGTAGGTATCGAAGTCGGTGGTGCCGGGGCGTAGTTTGAAACTCGAATTCCATTTCGAGGCGTTGATCTCGCCGAGTTTTCCGGATTTCGCTTTCAGATAGAATGAAATTCCATCTTTCGCCCCGAGCAGGCGTATCATGTTCTTTAATCTTGATGCCATAATTTGGATGGTGAAACTAGTTACTTTTGAACAATTCCTTATATGGAAGGAAAATAGTTCGAAAAAAAAATGGAGACTGCTCCGAAATTTTCACGCTGATGAGAATAGCATTTGTTTCATATGAATTTCCTCCTGATACAGGCATCGGTGGCATTGCCACGTATGTGAAGCAGATCTCGCAGATGTTGTCTACGGCGGGAATTGGCGTGGAGGTTGTTTGCGCGAGCCCGGAGAGGGAAGGAAGAACGGAGGAAAATGAAATGCTGGCAGTGACTCGTGTGCGATGCATGAACACGGAGGAGTTCAGGGAAATTTCTCCATCGGTGGTTGCGCGAATTCATGCAAAGAATCCAATCGATCTGATTGAAGTGCCGGAGTATGGAGCAGAGGGATTGCATATGAAACAGGCGTTGCCTGATGTGCCACTGGTGGTGAAGTTGCATACTCCGCGATATCAGATAAAAGAATTGAACGATCATTATTACGACAGGAAGTTTGTACGAAGAATCAAGCGGGGATTGGGAATGGTGTACAAAAAGGAAGAAGATCCGGAATACAAAGCAATCCAGAGTGCAGATCATATTCTTTCGCCTTCGCGTTCGCTCATAAAGCTTGTAGAAGAAAGATGGGGAATAGCGCCGGGAAGAATCAAACTGGCACCGAACCCTTATGTACCGTCGAAGGAATTGATGTCAATTCAACCCGACATTGATTCGAACACCATATTATATGCAGGCAGGCTGGAGACTCGCAAGGGTGTGTATAATCTAGCGAAGGCTGTGCCGTTGGTGGTGAAGGCAATTCCTGAGGCGAAGTTCATTTTTTTGGGAAGGGATAGCCGCGGACCGATGAGAGAAGCATCGATGAAAAAGGTAATGATGAGAGAGATGGGTGATGCTGGGAAGAATGCAGAGTTCATCGATCATATTCCGCTTGATCAAGTGGCATCGGTGTATGCGCGGAGTGGAATCTGCGTGTATCCGAGTTTGTGGGAGAATTTTCCGAATGTATGTCTGGAGGCGATGACGGCAGCGCGACCTGTTGTGGCCAGCAGTGAGGGAGGCATGGTCGACATGCTTGAAGACACGGGAGGCGGCATCATGATTGATCCGCACGATCCCGCATCCATCGCCAACGGAATTATACAAGGGCTCAAGGATAAATCATTCCGGGAAAAAGCAGCGCGGGCTAACAGAGAGAAAGCCAGCTCCTATTATGGTTTAAGGCTTCGGGAGGAATTGATTGCGCTTTATTCGGGCCTAGATTGAAGGTTTAAAAGTTTAAAGGTTTAAAAGTTTAAGGGTTGGGAGTTTGAGGTTTGAGGTTTGAGGTTTGGGGTTTGAAGTTTGTAAGACGCTATGAGTCGTCGCCTCCCTTAAACCCTTAAACTTTTAAACTATTAAACCTTTAAACAACTACTCCCCATAGAGATTCTCCCCCCAAAAGAAACCCCCCGATAAAAATCGGGGGGAACAACTAAAAAACACAAGCCTGTTGTGCTAAGGCTTCATCGGAACGAATCCTTTCATCTGGTTAGGATAAAAAGGATGAGTGCAGTTAGTCTGGTTTTTTACCATCCAGGAATGTATTTATTGTACTAATTCTTACCTGATTGTTTTGGTCGGATTTGACCTCGTAGCTGCTGTAGAAGTTTTCAACCTGCGACGCGCTGTTGTATAATTCCATATTGCGGCGGATGTATGCCGGCACGGTTTCAAACTCATTATTCGGGTCGTTGCCGTTAACATTGAATGACAAGTTGCGCAACTTGTGAAGTCGTTCGGCAGCCCTACGTTTTTGGTCTTCGGCTTCGTCTTGCAGTGCAGGATCCTCAGCTTCGATCTTCAAAGGTGGTTGAGCTTGATCGGCCAACGGCATATCCGCCGCAGGAATGTCATCCCTTTCTACCAGTTGCATTTGCAAATCGAAGAGGTCTTCCTCTTCTTTCGCGGCAAAACCGGAAGGGACCGGCTCTTCTGCAGAAGGCATTGAGGTCTCAGCCTCGGGCTTATTTTCTGCGTAGATATTGGAAGGTCTGGCCAGGTAACCCCCGGATGCTGCAGGCGTCGGTGAGTTACTATTTTTAGTGTCGTTGTAAAATGGAGATACAGGACTTTCCTTTGATTCTTCCGAAGGGGATTGGAATGGAGATTGAGAGCTCGAAATTAGACCTTCATCCTTTTTCCCCATCCACAATTTGCTCACAGTATTTTCACTGTTTTCACCAGTATTTTTCCTAAGTAATTCTTCTTCTGTCTGCAACTTGAGAAGGATAGTCGGCTCCTCTTCGCGAATGGGATCGGAGTCAACGAAGTCAGTCATTCCCGGCATTGGCGCATCCGGAAACTCTTCTACCAGTCTTGGCATAAGACGCTCTGCCGCTGCATCCACTTCCGGTTTTGGTTCTTCCTTCACCTGGGAAGTTTCATTGTTAGCAGTGATTGATTTTGCTTCAGGCTTTGTTGTGGTATCCACATTTTCATCTTCCGGTTGACCGAGCACCATGATGATCTTCTCTTCCTTCTTCTGCTGAGGCTTCTTCATCGATTCCTTAAACGGATCCTTGTGTTCGAAGCCTGTTGCAATGAGGGTGATGCCGAGTTTGTCACCGAGCGTGTTGTCGTAACCGAGACCGAGGATAACATCAGTGCCGTCACCAGCCTGGGAAAGGAGATGACTCTGGATCACCTCCACTTCATCCATTGTGAATTCGTTCTCGTCTTCGGCTGAATTAATATTGATGAGAATCCACTTCGCGCCGCGGATATCATTATCATTCAGGAGCGGAGAGCTCAACGCTTCCTCGATTGCTTTGTGCGCACGGTTCTCACCTGCAACAGCCGCGCTTCCGAGAATGGCAACACCACCATTCCTCATCACGGTGCATACATCGGCGAAGTCGACGTTGATCTGACCCGTGCTGTTGATCACATCGGTGATACATTTAGCAGCAGTGGCAAGCACGTTGTCTGCCTTCTCGAATGCTTCGCGCATTTTGAGATTGCCAAACTGGTGACGCAGTTTGTCGTTGCTGATCACCAGAAGCGTGTCAACATATCCCTTCAATGTCTTGATACCTTCTTCAGCCTGGATCTGCCGCTTCCTTCCTTCGTAAGCGAAAGGTGTTGTTACAATGCCCACGGTGAGGATGCCGAGGTCTTTGCAGATCTTGGCGATGATGGGAGCGCCTCCGGTACCAGTTCCACCACCCATGCCGGCAGTGATGAAGGCCATCTTGGTATTGACTTCAAGGATGCGTTTGATCTCCTCGAGAGATTCCTCTGTAGCCTGGCGGCCAATGTCGGGATTGGCGCCTGCACCGAGTCCTTGTGTGAGATGCGGTCCCAGTTGCACTTTGTTGGGGATATCACTATTTGCCAATGCCTGTGAATCGGTATTGCAGATAATGAAGTTCACGCCTTCAATTGTCTGGCTAAACATGTGATTGACCGCGTTACCGCCGCCACCTCCTACACCGATGACCTTGATGATGGATGACTTTTCCTTCGGCAGATCAAAATGTATCATACTCTCGAGATTAATGGGTTTGTGTAATTAGTGAATTAGCTAATTAGTTAATTAGTTAATTGATTATAGGTGTTTGTCTTCTTCTTCTTTAAACAGGTCGATGATTCCGTCCTTGAACTTGCTCCAGAAATTGGTGATGCTTCCCTTGCGATGCTTCATCGCGTCGGCGCTAACCATCTCTTCTTCTTCCTCCACTTCTTCGCCGGGCTGCCTTTTTAATCCTTCAGGCACGTCAACTTCTGTGTAGTTCTCGAGGAACTGCTTCCTGTTGTGTTCGTAATCATCATAACCTTTCAGGATAAGGCCGATACAGGTTGAATACGTAGGCTTCGTGAGCTCTTCGATGTGACCTGCGGCGAGATGTTCATTCGGGAAACCGATTCTTGCAGGCAAACCAGTCACGTATTCAGTGAGCTGAATGAGATGCCTCAATTGCGAACCACCACCGGTCAGCACCACGCCGCCGTTGAGTGATTTGTTATCGAGACCCACTTGCTTGAGATGATAGGTAACGAAGTCGAGAATCTCGCTCATTCTAGCCTGCACGATGTGAGCAAGGTTCTTCACGCTGATTTCTTTCGCGGGCATGCCACGCAAACCAGGAATGGTGATGTACGCGTTTGCCTTTGCTTCGTTAGCGAGTGCGCTGCCGAATTGCACCTTCATTTGTTCTGCCTGCGTCTTCAACACTCCGAGTCCGCTCTTGATGTCGTTAGTGATGTTTTCACCGGCGAAGGGAATCACGGCAGTATGCTTCAGGATGCCTTCGTAGAAAACTGCGAGGTCGGTTGTACCACCACCGATGTCAACGATGGCAACGCCTGCCTCGAGATCTTCCTGCGCCATTACTGCAGAGGATGATGCGAGGGGTTGAAGCACGAGATCCTTTGTCACGAGGCCACTCTTCTCCACGCTCCTGTTGATATTCTTGATAGCATTTTTATCTCCAGTGATGATGTGAAAGTTTGCACCGACTTTCACTCCCCCATAACCAATGGGGTTAGGAATGTTCTGGAAGTTGTCGACTGTGAACTCCTGAGGAATCACATCGATGATCTGATCGCCTGCGGGAATGTAAGTCTTGTACTGATCGCTGATGAGCTGATCGATCTCCAACTGCGTGATCTCCTCATCTGTCGATTGGCGCACGATGTCGCCTCGAGTCTGAAGGCTCTTGATGTGGTGACCTGCAATGCCCACGTATACTTCTTTCACTTCGAGGTTGGGATTCGAAGCAAAGCAATTGTCGAGTGCAGTCCGGATGGCCTTGATTGTCTCATCGATGTTAAGCACCTGGCCGTGCTTCACACCGTTTGAGTTAGCCTTCCCAAAACCCAATATTTCGAGCTTGCCGAACTCATTCTTTCGTCCCGCGATTACAGCGATCTTTGTGGTGCCTATGTCCAGGCCGACAATTATGGGCTGTTCTTTGTTCATAATATGTTGTTTTAGTTGTTTGCTTTTTTATCAATAAAAATATATCTCATTCTACTGGCGACTTTATCACGGTTCCCGGCGCCTGCGTGGCAGAGAGCTCGGGATCCGCGCTGAGTCTTCGTTGTTCGTTAATCGCACGCTTCGTCATTTCATCTTCTGAAGGGATTGAAACTGCTTCCTTCAGTAATTTCTCCACCGTTTTGCGAAGGCGTGTTGAATCCACTCTCGTGGTGGCATCGTACTTCACTCCTATCACTTGTCCGGCGAACTGCACATCGATTGCCTTGTACTTCTCGAAGCCTGTCTTTGCAAGGACGTGTTTGTAAAAGACAAAGAGCCGGTGCAATTTCCTGTCGAGGTTCTCGCTGTCGCCGATGCGTACCACGTGTGAACCGATCACGGGATAGATCTCGAAATGGCGATCGGGTGTGATGTCCACCTGTCCGACCTGCGCCATCCAGAATGGGTCGTTGAGGATGTACATCGCGATGTCTCTCACATCCTTCACGAGTGCTGTATCCCTTTTGCTGATGACCTTTGGCACGAAGCCGGTGAATACCGGAACTTTGGCGGTGCGTTCACCCGAGAGCGGCATGATTGCACAGGTCTCATCGATGTAGAACGATTTGCCGGTGGAAGTAAAGACCCTTGCTACGGGTTGTCGTTCGGTGATGTTGATGTGCAAAACATCGCGGTTATCGAAATACAGTTCGGCGTCCCTGATCCATACGTTTTCCTCGAGCATTGCCTCCATGCTTTGGAGATTGAGTGTGGCCTTCGCCTGTCCTTTGATTTTTCCTTTTGCTTCCTTCTTCACCATGCTTTCAACCTGCGCGGCATCCATGAAGAATTTCTGCGTAGGACCTTTCAGCGTGATGCGATAGTCGCGGCAGATATCCTTGCGCTGCTTTCCCATGGCGGCGATCAGCAGTGTGAGCATACCACCGCAGATCGTCAGCCAGAAGGCTGCAAAGGCTAATTTTCTTATGAATCTCTTTGGCTTCACTTTAATTCTCCAACAATGTTTTCAATATGGGCTGCACAAGCATGTCGATATCCCCTGCGCCAGCCGTTATCAATATCTCTCCAAACTCATCGTTCATTCTCTTCATGTAATCATTCTTTATCCAGTCAGTCAGTTCATTCTTTTGTATGATTCGCACGTTTGCCTTCTTCATCATTGCACTTATCATTTCGCTCGATACTCCTTCGATCGGTTTTTCCCTTGCGGGATAGATCGGAAGTAACACCACTTCATGAGCGAGATCGAGCGAGGCGGCAAATCCCTCGGCCAGGTCGCGCGTCCGGGTGAAGAGGTGAGGCTGAAAGATCACGGTGCATTTTCTTTGTTTGAACAAAGTCATTGCGCCACTAATCAATGCCTTCAGCTCTTCGGGGTGATGCGCATAATCGTCGATGAACACGAGCCTGTCGGTCTTGTACATGTATTCGAACCTGCGCCTCACACCTTTGAAATTCTCCACAGCCTGCTTCAGCTTGTCGCCATCAATTCCCAGAGAACCTCCAACAGCTAATGCCGCAATGCAATTCTCCACGTTGTGCATTCCTCCCATGTTCAGCTTCACGTTCTCAAGCGCCAGGTCAGGCATCGTCACATCGAAAACATATCCTCCGTCCTTCATCACGATGTTGGATGCATACACATCGGCAGCATCGTTCTGGAGGCTGTACCTAAGGTGACGCCTGCCTTTCAGGTCGCCATCGCGTTTCAATCCAAACCGGCTCACGAGCACTCCTTCCGCATCGATCTTTCCGGTGAATTGAATGAAGGCATCTTCCATCGCTTCAGCCGTGCCGTAGATGTCGAGGTGATCTGCATCCATTGCTGTGATAACGGCGATGTCGGGATTCAGTCGCAGGAAGCTTCGGTCGTATTCATCGGCTTCAACCACACACACGTTGCGACTGCTGCTCCAGAAATTGGTACCGTAGTTCACTGCGATCCCACCGAGGAAGGCGTTGCAGCCAAAACCCGTGTCGCGCAACAAGTGCGCTACCATCGAAGTGATAGTTGTCTTGCCATGCGTACCGGCTATACAAACATTAAAAGAACTCTTTGTGATCAATTCTAAGACTTCGCTTCTCTTTACGAGGTTGAAGCCTTTTTCCCTGCAATGCACCAGTTCCTTGTGATCCTGCGGAATGGCCGGAGTATAAACGACCAGTTTCGCATCGCCTGGAACGAGGCTTATATCTTCTTCGTAGTGAACGGGAATTCCAGAGGCCTCGAGTTCTCTTGTGAGAAGCGTTGGCGTTCTGTCGTATCCGCTCACTTTTGATCCGCGTGAATGAAAGAACCTTGCAATCGCACTCATCCCAATCCCTCCAATGCCTATGAAATAAACCGTTCCGCCCCATCCCCCCTCGAATGGCGGGGAGAATTCCTGTTCTATTTTATTTTTATTCGACATCCATCTTCATTTTCAACCCCCGGAAAGGGGAGTTCATAAGGACAGTATTATAAAATCTCCATTCAATTCTTCAGTTCGTTCAAAATCATTTCCGCGATTTTCTTGTCTGCATTAATCACCGCCATAGCGGAAATATTTTGCTTAAGCCTGCTCAACTCTTCGTCGTTGCGTGCAGTGGAAATGATCAGCGGCACCAGTTCGTTCATCACCTCGCTATCCTTCACCATCATCGCAGCATGTCTGTCCACCAGTTTCTTTGCATTCGCGGTTTGATGATCTTCCGCCGCGAATGGAAAGGGAACGAAGATGGCCGGCTTGCCTGCCACACAGAGTTCCGCAACGGACATGGCTCCCGATCTCGACACCACGATGTCTGCAGCCGCATAGGCTTTTTCCATCTCGTTGATGAATGCTGAGGTCCACACTCCACTCTTTCCCGATGTTCTTGCTGCAGCCTGGTCAACATACAGTTTGCCCGTTTGCCAGATTAGTTGCAGACCTGCATCGAGAAGCTTGTCCAAACCCGCATCGATTGCAAGGTTGATGGATCTCGCGCCGAGGCTTCCACCTACAATCAGCACGGTCTTCTTATCCGGAGCAAGGGAGAAATGTTTCAGCCCTTCCTCTCGTGATACGGAAGAAGTGGCGATCGATTTCCTTACCGGATTGCCCGTCACTTCGATCTTCTGTGCAGGAAAGAATTTTTCCATACCATCCGTGCCGGTGAAAATCTTTCTGGCTTTCTTTCCAAGCAGCATGTTCGATTTCCCTGCGAATGAATTCGACTCGTGTATGAAGGTGGGGATGTTCCTCGCCTGTGCATACCTGAGTACGGGAAAGCTCGAATAGCCACCGACACCGATGGCGGCATCTGGCTTGAATGCTTTGAAGATCGATCGCACCTGGAAGATGCTCTTCACCAGTTTGAGTGGAAGACCGATGTTCTTAATCAAAGAGCTCCTATCGAAACCCGCAATGTCCAATCCCTCGATCTTGTAGCCGGCCTGCGGAATCTTTTCCATTTCCATTCTTCCCTTAGCGCCCACGAACAGCAATTCTGTTTGAGGGTCGATTTCCCTGAGTGCGTTTGCGATCGCAACTGCGGGAAAAATATGTCCGCCTGTACCGCCTCCAGCTATGATTATCCTTTTTGCCAATATCAATTCATTTTCTTCAGGCTTGTTCTGTTGCCAGGACAGCCTCCTGTTCCTTCTCTACGTTTCTCGCTACACTTAATATGATTCCGATTGCCAGGCAGGTGAAGATGAAACTCGTTCCACCCATGCTCACGAGAGGAAGGGTTACTCCCGTTACCGGGAAGAGGTTCACCGTTACTGCCATGTTTGCCAGCGCCTGAATCGCGAGGGTGAAACTCAACCCAAGCGCGAGGAAGGCACCGAAGGCAAAAGGACATTTCTTAAATATTCTAATGCATCTGTAGAGAAATACGAGATAGATGAACACGATGAACGCGCCGCCCGCAAGTCCGTATTCTTCCATTATGATTGCATAGATGAAATCATTGTAGGCTTGAGGCAGATAGTCGCGTGTGGTGCTGTTGCCGGGGCCAACCCCGAGCAGGCCACCTTTCGCGATCGCCATCTTTGCCTGGTTTACCTGGTACATCTCATCGCTGTTAGCCTCCTTGCCTCCGTAGATGAATGATTCCACGCGGTTCACCCATGTGTTCACTCTTGTGAAGATTCCACCGGAGGATTCTGTTCTGGCCAACGTTTCCTCATCTGTATCAGGTGTTGATTGATGCTTTACGATAGCTGTTGCCACGAGGAATACCAATGGTATCGCAGCTACTCCAACCACAGTGAGAATGTGCTTTGGCCTTGCGCGGCCGATAAACATCAGTACGAGGCAACTGAAACCAAGCAGCAATGAAGTGGAAAGATTTGCCGGAGCTATCAGCATGCAGGTGATCACTACGGGAATCATCACGGGGAGGAATCCTTTCTTCCAATCTTTGATCACATCCTGCTTCTTGCTGAGCAAACGAGCGAGATACATGAACAATGCTAGCTTCGCAAGGTCGGATGTCTGCATGGTCAGGTTGATGATGGGAAGCCTGATCCACCTGCTTCCTTCGTTCATCGTCACACCAAAGAATAAGGTGTAGATCAGCAGCGGGATGGTGAGTATGAAGAGCACCTTCGCGATGCTGGAATAATAAATGTAATTAACCCTGTGTGCGAAATAGATGAACAACAAACCAACGAAAATGAACGCGACCTGCTTGAAGAGATAGACCTCGGTGTTGCCGCGGAAATTCTTGTACGCAAGCGAACCCGTTGCGCTGTACACCGCAAGCAGTGACACGAGGACCAACACTACGGTAAGCGCCCAGATCACTTTATCGCCCTTCGTCTTACTGACGAACCGGCTAAATCCAGATTGTGATATCGTTCTATTTTCGTCCATGCTTAATTAACTAATTGTCTAATTAGCTAATTGATTAAAGGTTTCTAACTGCTTGCTTAAACTGATTCCCCCTATCCTCATAATTCCTGAAGAGGTCGAAGCTTGCGCAGCCGGGGCTGAGCAGGACCACGTCTCCCTTCTGTGAAAAATGAAAGGCAGCTTGTACGGATTCTTCGGCGCTGCCGGTATTTACGATAGGGCTAACTATGTTTCCAAATGCCTCGTGTATTTTTCTGTTGTCCACACCGAGACAGATGATTGCTTTTACTTTTTCTCTCACCAGGTCTTCAAGGATCGAATAATCATTTCCTTTGTCCACACCTCCAATAATGAGGATGGTGGGCTTGGTCATGCTTTCGAGAGCATACCATGTGGAATTGATGTTGGTCGACTTGCTGTCGTTGATGAATTCCACTCCTCTCACCATGGTCACGTATTCCATGCGGTGCTCGAGGGTGACGAAGTCGACGAGGGCTTCGCGCACATTTTCCTTTCTAATCTCCATGGTCGAAGCCGCGATTGAAGCTGCCATTGTGTTGTATTGATTGTGCTTTCCTTTAAGGGCGAAGTCCATTACGCTCATCTGGGTAAACTCTCCTCCCGTTCTGACGTACATGTCTCCGTCCTTGATGAATGCTCCATTGGGTAATTCTCTTTTCATACTGTATGGCAGTTGTTTAGATTTTATGTCAAACCCGAGTACCTGGGTGTTGTTTAAATATTTCATGGTCACTTCGTCGTCGGCGCAGTAGATGAAATAATCATCACTGTGCTGGTTCATAGCGATTCGGAATTTGCTACGGATATAATTTTCGAAATTGTATTCGTAGCGGTCGAGGTGGTCTTCGGTGATATTGGTCAGGATGGCGATGTCTGGCCGGAAGTCTCTGATGTCATCAAGCTGAAAGCTGCTGATCTCCGCCACGTAGATTGGCTTTGGATCTTCTGCTACCTGCCTGGCGAAGGAGTATCCAATATTTCCAACAAGTGCGCAGTCGATGCCGGCCTTTTTGAAAATATGATGCGTGAGGGCGGTAGTGGTAGTCTTACCATTGCTGCCCGTGATCGCGATGATCTTGCTGTCGCCTTTGTGGCGAAAAGCGAATTCGATTTCGCTGATGACATCGATTCCTTTGGCCCTGATCTTTTTTACCATTTCGTTCTTGTCAGGTATGCCGGGACTCTTCATCACCAGGTCGGCGTGCAGCACGCGATCTTCGGTGTGCGCTCCTTCTTCGAAATCGATGCCTGCTTCTTTCAGGTCATTGCGATAATTCTCCTTCAAAGAACCCTGGTCAGAAACGAATACATCATACCCATTCTTCTTCGCCAGTATGGCGGCGCCCACGCCGCTCTCTCCTCCTCCAAGTATGACAATCCGTTTTTTCATCACTAGTTACTCCTGAAAACATTCCTTGTTTTCCAGTGTACGGAATTTGGTTCTTCAATAGCATTAGTTTTCAGGTTGCACCACAATCATTTTCAGTCAGGTTCGGTTCTCAAACGGGTGGGTTGGTTTTCCATATAGTATCTTTCGTCCAGATCAACTTTCTATTATCTGAGCTTGAGCGTTACTATGCTCAACACCACCAGCAGCACGGTCACTATCCAAAACCTCGTCACGATCTTCGACTCATGGTATCCTTTCTTCTGGTAGTGGTGATGGAGTGGGCTCATGAGGAAGATCCTCCGTCCGGCTCCATACTTTTTCTTCGTGTATTTGAAATATCCTACCTGCAGCATCACACTCACGTTTTCTACCAGGAACACGCCGCAGAAAATTGGTATCAGCAATTCCTTGTGCACGATGATTGCCAGCGCGGCAATGATTCCACCAAGTGTGAGACTTCCTGTATCGCCCATGAATACCTGTGCGGGGTATGAGTTGTACCAGAGAAATCCGATACATCCTCCAATCATCGCGGCGATGAAAATCGACAGCTCGCCCAGCTTGGGTATGTACATGATGTTGAGGTAATCGGCGAAGAAGAAGTTGCCGCTGGCATATGCGAATATGCCGAGCAAGACTCCTATCAGGGCCGAGGTGCCCGTTGCAAGTCCATCCAGTCCGTCCGTGATGTTCGCGCCATTCGATACGGCGGTGATGATGAATATCACGATCAGTATGTAAAGAACCCATGTATAATCTCTCCAGCTTTCGGGCAACAGCTTCGAATAGTTGAACTCGTGATTTTTCACAAATGGAATGGTGGTGAGTGGCGCCTTCGTTTCAACGAAATGCTTCTCCCGACCATCCACGACTTTTGTGATGATGGTGCTGTCGTCCTTTGATGGTGTGCCGATGTATTCTCTCCAGATTGTCACGTTGCTGTTGAAGTACAGCGTTGCGCCAACAATCACACCGAGACCAACCTGTCCGAGTACTTTGAACCAACCAGCAAGTCCGTCCTTGTCACCTTTTTTATATGCAGCACCCTGTTTCTGTGCAAGTCGCTTTGCACGCAGCTTGAGGTAATCATCAACGAAGCCGATTATTCCAAGCCAGATGGTGCTGATAAGCATCAACCTGATGTAGACCTGGCTGAGATCTGCAAGCAGGAGTGTAGGAATGAGTATGGCGAGTATGATGATGACGCCTCCCATTGTTGGTGTCCCCTTCTTGCTTTGCTCACCTGCGAGGCCGAGGTCGCGCACGCTCTCGCCAACCTGCTTCCTGCGGAGGAACCAGATTATCCTACGTCCCCAGAGAAGAGAGATCGCAAGCGCAAGCAGGATCGCAATCATCACGCGGAAGGTGATGAAGGTGAACAAGGCGCTGCCCGGGAACCGGATCCCTTCTTCCTTAAACCATTCAAAAAGATGATACAGCATACTAATTGACTAATTAGCTAATTAGCTAATTGATTAATTATTTATCCAATAAGTCAAACATATCCCTCACGATTGCTTTGTCATCAAAATCATATTTCACTCCTTTTATTTCCTGGTACTTCTCATGTCCTTTACCTGCGATGAGCACGATGTCTTCGGGACCTGCGAGGCTTATCGCCGTCTTGATCGCTTCACGTCTGTCGGCTATTGCCAGGTATTTTCTCTTGGCGGCTGCGGGCAGATCCTTCTCCATGTCGTTGATGATCGCTACAGGATCTTCACTCCTTGGATTATCGCTTGTGAAGATGGCCCTGTCGCTATGCTCGCAGGCAGCCTGTGCCATGATGGGTCTCTTTGTTCTGTCCCTGTCGCCTCCGCATCCCACAACTGTGATCACTTTCTCGAATCCTTTCTTCAACTTCTTGATTGTGGCAAGCACATTCAGCAAGGCATCAGGAGTATGTGCGTAATCCACGATCGCTACTACACGTTCTTTAGGAGAAAGCATGTAGTCGAACCTTCCTTCCGCGCCGGTGAGAATGCTGAGGTTTCTCAGAATCTCCTGCCTGTCTTCCCCAAGTGTTACAGCAGTTCCGAATACCGCGAGGAGGTTGTACGCGTTGAACTCTCCTATCAGCCTGAAGTGGACTTCCTGATCGTTCACATTCATCACGAGACCTGTCAGGTTGTTTTCAATGATCTTCCCTTTGAAGTCGGCCAGTGTTCGAAGGCTGTAGTAATACTTCTTTGCGGAAGTGTTCTGCAGCATCACTTCACCGCGCTTGTCATCGAGATTGCTGATGGCAAAGGCGTGTGAGTTGAGTCCGTCGAAGAAAGACTTCTTCACTCTGATGTATTCATCGAAGGTCTTGTGGTAGTCGAGGTGATCATGCGTGATGTTGCTGAAGATTCCACCTGTGAAAACCAATCCCGCTACACGTTGCTGTTGCAATGCGTGTGAGCTGACCTCCATGAATACATGCGAACACCCGGCGTCGGCCATTTGCTTTAACAGCGCGTTCAGGCTGATTGCGTCCGGCGTGGTGTGTGTTGCCGGCAGCGTGGTGGAACCGATATGATTCTCCACGGTGCTTAGCAACCCGCACATGTAACCCATCGATGTAAAGAGCTTATAAAGCAGGGTGGCGATGGTTGTCTTACCATTTGTGCCTGTCACCCCAACAATTTTCATTTTGTCTGACGGCCGTCCATAAAACTCATGAGCCATGTGGCCTGCCGCTGCGGCGCTGTTCTTCACCTTCACGAATACCACATCCTTAGCGGGATTTGATGGCATTGTTTCACATACGATCACCGAGGCGCCTGATTCAATTGCTTTATCAATGAACTGATGACCATCCATCGCGGAACCTGCGACTGCGATGAATGCTGATCCTTTACTCACCTTCCTCGAGTCGAGCTGGATATCCTTTACTTCTACATCTGTCGATCCTGTCACCGCAGTGATCCCTGCCTTGTATAGAATATCCTGCAGCTTCATTTTTATCCCGCCAGTTCGAGTATTACTGTTACACCATTCGTTATGCTCAGCCCCGGCGCTACTGATTGTCCAACGATCTTTCCTTTTCCGCGAATGTTTACTTTCATACCCATGCTCTCCAGCAGGTAGATCGCGTCTTTCAACACCATTCCCTTCACGTTTGGCATCACCTTTTCCTTCACAGCGATTTGATGCATGGAGGGCGAGCCGTTATTCTCAAAGACCTGGCTCCACTCGTTTTCCTTCGCCGAACCATTCAACTGCACATCGAGGGTGCGATAAATATTTTTTATGTCGCCCGAGTTTCCGGCGTAGAAGTAGGTCGAACTATCCTTCATTGCCGCAAACAGGCTTGGCTTCTTTTCATCAACATACATGGCATACACCTTCGTGGCTATTTCCCTGAACACAGGCGCTGCGAGCTGACCTCCGTAGTGCATGGCAGCGAATGGTCTTGTGCGAATCACCACGATGCATGAATACTTAGGATTGTTCGCGGGAAAGTATCCTGCGAAAGAAGCCTGGTAAATGCCGTGACGATACTTGATGTCTCCGTCTGCTACGTGAGCGGTACCGGTCTTGCCTGCCACCGGAAATGGCATGTCTTTGAATGCCGGCCTTCCCGTACCTTCTGTTACCACCGCTTCCATGCTTTGCCTTGCGGCGAGAATTACATCTTTGTCAGCTATCTTGCTCTCGAGAACTTCAGGTTTGAATTCTTTCACTACAATACCGTTCTCTCTTATGCTATTAACCAAATATGGTTTCATCATTTTACCATCGTTGGCGACTGCATTGTAAAGTGTCAGTGTCTGCAATGGACTTACCATGAGCGCGTAGCCAAAACTCATCGTGAGCATGTTGCTAAGTCCGCCGTGACTCTTCTTCAATGAAGCAAGCATTGGTCTGGGAACATTTGAAAGATCTACGGGTGAACGCTCATCGAGGTGATACTTGTGGAGGTAGTCCCTGAATTCGGAAGGATCCTTTTCGAATGCCTCGAGAGCGAGCTTGCTCATTCCAACATTGGAACTGTGTGCGAAGGCTTCCTTCACTGTGAGCACTGCCTTCGGTGAACGCTCTGCATCGTTTACATTTCTCGGACCCACGATCATGTGACCAGCGCTTCCCACTTCCACTTTCTCATCGAGAGTGGCGGTGCCTTTGTCGAGCACTGCGAGCAGCGTGGCGAGCTTGATCGTAGAGCCAGGTTCAGTCACGCGCAATGCGTAGTTATCATCCTCCCAGTATGTACCGTCCTTTTGTCTTCCGAGATTAGCGATAGCCTTGATCTTTCCTGTTTCCGTTTCCATCACAATGCAGGTGCCGTACTGCGATTGCGACTGAATCATCATCTTCAGCAAGGCATTATGTGCGATGTCCTGGATGTTTACATCGATGGTGGTGAACACGTCCTTTCCATTTCTCGGTTCAACCTGGAATCCTTCCACGGGTACGGCGCCACCTGCGATGAACCTCACGAGTCTCTGTCCTTTTTGTCCGCTCAGGAGGCTGTCATAAGTTTTTTCGAGACCAACATTCTGCTTTCTGATCTTTCCGTTGCTGGCGATGTGTTCTCTTGAGAGACCGATGGTTCTGTTTGCCAGCAAACCGAATGGCGACAGGCGCTTGCTGGATTCTTCCACGATTACACCGCTCTTGTTGCGACCGAGTTTCACGAGTGGGAACTGGCGGAATGCTTTGTAATCCTCGAAGCTCATCTTCTTCTTCAGCGAATAATACCTGCTGCGCTTCTTGAAGCCTGCAACCAGTTCCTTCTTGTACTTGGCTGCGGATTTGTCGCGGAAGTAATCAGACATGGAATGCGCGAATGAGTCAACGTATTGCCAGAAAATCTTTCCGTTCTTTTCCTTGAGTCCGTCTGACTGGAAGTCCATGTAGATGTCGAACTGAGGAAGCGAAGTGCTGAGCATAAGCCCGTCTTCGCTGTAGATGGTTCCTCTTTCTGCGTCGAGTTCAACTATCCGCTGGTGCATGCT
>CBINHQ010000002.1:0-24650 GCA_966250475.1 uncultured Chitinophagaceae bacterium | reverse complement strand
GAGGATTGACAGGTAACGGGATCGGTTTCGTTTTCCGCGATCCGAATGGAATTCGCCCTTCTTATTATTTCATGAATGATGAGGTCGTGGCGGCCGCTTCCGAACGAGCTGCATTACGCACCGCATTCAATCTTGGAGAAAATGAAGTGAAGGAATTGATGCCAGGCCAGGCCCTCATCGTTAACGAGCATGGCGAAGTTGAAGTTGCGCAGATCGTACCGGCGCTTGAAAGAAAAGCCTGCAGCTTCGAAAGAATTTATTTCTCCAGGGGAAGCGACGAAAAGATCTACAAGGAAAGAACCGCACTTGGTTACAACCTGAGCGAACAGGTATTGAATTCGATCGATTACGATCTCAAGAATACAATATTCTCTTTCATCCCCAATACCGCGGAAGTTGCATTCTATGGACTCCTCAAGGGAATGGAAGACTACCTCAACAAAGTCAAGATTGAAAGGATAATGAGCTGGGGCAACGACTTCGATGAGGAAAAGCTTTCGGAGATGGTAAACAGGCGCATCAGGATTGAGAAGATCGCCATCAAGGATGTGAAGATGAGAACCTTCATCACCGAGGATGCGAGCAGAAATGAAATGGTGCAACACGTTTACGACATCACCTATGGCACAGTGCGTGCGAATTCCGATTCGCTCGTGGTGATCGATGATTCGATTGTGAGAGGGACAACGCTCAAGGAAAGCATCATCAGAATGTTAGCGAGGCTGCAGCCAAAGAAGATCATCGTCGTTTCATCTTCGCCGCAGATCCGCTATCCCGATTGTTATGGTATCGACATGAGCAAGCTCGGCGACTTCATTGCTTTCAATGCAGCCATTACACTCATGGCTGAGCAAGGCAAGGAGAAATGCCTCGATGATCTGTTTGAAAAATGCAAGGACCTTCATCGCAATAACAAGCTGCATACCGAGAATGTGGTAAAGCAGGTTTACAAACAATTCTCAACTGAAGAAATTTCAGCGAAGATCGCGCAACTCATTACCCCACCCGGATTGAACATCCCAGTAGAAGTGATCTTCCAAAGCATCGAAGACCTGCACAAGGCCTGCCCCACCAATCTCGGTGATTGGTACTTCACCGGAAATTACCCCACACCTGGAGGAAACAAAGTCGTGAACAAGGCGTTCATGAACTACATGGAAGGGAAGAACGTAAGAGGATATTAATTGATTTGTCCTGCTTGGAATTTTTTCGTACCCTTCACATGTCCAGATAATAATTCAAACTAATTCGACAGGTTATGAAGCATTTGATATTAGTAAGACATGCAAAGAGTAGTTGGGAAAGCGGCGCTGCAAGCGATTTTGAACGGCCCTTGAATGACAGGGGAAAGCGCGATGCACCAATGATGGCACAACGCCTGCGCGACAAAAAGATAAACATCGACACTTTTATCAGTAGCCCTGCGAAGCGGGCTAAGAAGACAGCCATCGCCTTCGCGGAAGTTTATAAAAAGGAAAAAGATGACATCATCTTCAAAGAGGCTTTGTATGGAGCGCTTCCCGAATCTTTTTACGAGATCATATCAGAAATTGATGATAAGGCTGAAATCGTGGCCATTTTTTCCCATAATCCGGGAATTACCGATTTCGCGAATGAACTCACCAAGGCCACAATTGACGATCTGCCCACATGCGGAATCTTTGCCTTGAGTGTAAAAGCCGATAAATGGAGTGATTTCAGGAACGCGGAGAAGGAATTTCTATTTGCGGATTACCCGAAACTGGTCTAATTCTTATTCAAGAGAAAATGAAAGGGTCTCAACTCGCCCTTACGGTATGCCCTCAATAGTCTGGAGGGTCTGGTGGTGATGCGGAAGCGATTAACGAGTTCATGAGCCCTGCAGAACTGCTCCGTGGATTCTACCCTCATCAGGATGTGGTTCAGGCATTCCACTTCATGATCTATGGCTTGCTGCGACGCATATTCATTTTTCAGCAGCACCAGCAAATCGCGGTTTGGCGTCTTCATGACTCTGCAATTTAATACCCTACCATTCCTTTATGGCTGGGACAACCGCAGTTGCTGCCCTTGCCTGAGCCGGAATAGTAGTTCCTACTACAAGAGGAGACAACAACCATGCCTGCAAGTAGGAGCACCAGGCCGATTTTGTGTATGGTTTTCATGTTTTCGATTTAGCTCCCAAACTGGGAAATTCTAAATTAGAACTATTTTACAAACAAAATAGTGTGTTGGCAGGTTTAAAAATTGAAAAAATATTATGAGCGGGGATGTTACGGTAAATAACCTGCGTAAACTACGTATCCTGGTGGCGCCCCTCGACTGGGGACTGGGACACGCCACGAGGTGCATTCCCATTGTGCATGAACTGATAAGGCAGGGTTGCGAGCCTGTGATCGCAACTTCCGGACCTCAGGCTCGATTGCTGTCACTCGAATTCCCCAACCTCAGCTTCGTTGATCTGAAAGGCTACAATGTCAGTTACAGCCGCGGAGGTTCGATTGCCATGGCCCTGAGTATGCTGAGACAATCACGCAAAATTATGCGAGCCATCAGCCTCGAACATGATTGGTTGAAAACAGCTTCCGCAGAATTCAAACTGGACGGTGTAATCTCCGACAACCGTTTCGGGCTCTGGCACGAATCGCTTCCATCAGCATTTCTGACACACCAGCTCAGCATTGCTGCACCAATCCTTCGTCGATCGCTTCAATCCCGAAACTATCGATTCATAAACCGTTTTTCCGAATGCTGGGTTCCCGATGTAAAAGAAGAAGGAGGAATTTCGGGCGATCTGTCACATCCTGATCAATTGCCAATGATACCAGTGCATTATGTCGGTCCGCTATCGAGATTTTCACCAAGTCAAATACAATCAGAAAAAGAACGACTTCTCATTCTTCTTTCGGGTCCTGAACCGCAACGAACTATTCTCGAAGAAAAGATTCTTACGGATATCGGAGATTATGACGGAACTGCGACATTAGTTCGTGGCTTGCCTGCGAATGAAAGGTTGATTCCATCCAGTGAAAAACTTCAATTCTTCAATCACCTCGGTACAGACGAACTCAGCAGTGAAATTCAAAGGGCATCGCTTGTGATCTGCCGAAGCGGCTACAGCACCATCATGGATCTGATGGCGTTGAGGAAAAAATCTGTTCTCATTCCCACGCCAGGTCAAACGGAGCAGGAATACCTCGCCGGGCATCTCTCCGTTAAAGGATTTGCTCCTTTCATTTCGCAACGAAAATTCGGACTGCAGAAAGCAATCGAGCTTTCTAAAGAATACAATTACGCTCCTCTCGAAAGAATGTATTCTGATGGCATCAATCTAAGTGGTGTGATGAAAAATTTTCTTGAAAAGATTCGAAGTTCGAAAAAGGAAACGCTCAGCAAACAGCTTACTTGACGCCTTTCAACGATTCTCCCAACATTCCAATCATCTCATCAATTTGATCCTTGCGGCATGTACCTACACTGAGGCGATACCACGCTGAGCTTTTTGATGCGCCAAAGGCATAGAAAGGCACCACTGCAAGTTTAGCATCGTTGAGGATGTAAGCCGTCACATCGCTTTGCGACTCGAGTAGTTTTCCTTCTCGTGTTTTTCTTCCGACCAGATCGATCTTAATGGTGAGATAGATTGCCGCTTCGGGGGCGATGGCATCAACTGGCAGGCCTTCACTCTTAAGTTTCATGAACCCCTCATAAATACGGCGAAGCCTTTCTTCGAGTTCCTTCTTGAAATTGGAGAGAAATGCTTTTATGGCATCGCGCTTTCCGAGGTAATTCGCCAATGCTTTCTGTTCAGCCATCGGAGCCCATGCACCGAGGTGCGTGAGGATCGCCTTCATCTTGGAGATGATCGATGCCGGGCCGAGGCTCCATCCTACTCTTACACCAGTTGCTGCAAACACTTTGCTTATCGCATCGATGAAGATGGTGTACTCGCGCATTTCGGGCCTCAGTGAAACGGGATCGTGGTGACGAATGTCGCCGTATGTCAGATGCCAGTACATCTGGTCGTACATCACATACAATTTCTTCTCCCCCGCACCACGACGCTTATTCTCTTCAATTACCATGTCGCAAATCGCCTCGAGGTCTTCGCGCCTAAACGTGGTTCCGGTTGGATTCTGTGGTGAACAAAGTGAGATGAGTGTCGCCTCCTTTACGTGAGGAAGAATGTCAGCGGCTGTAGGCATGAAATTATTTTCTGCCTTCGCCTCTATGAGCACATGTTCCCCTCCCACGAAATGTGTGTAGTGATTATTGTTCCAACTCGGAACAGCATAAATGACTTTATCACCCTTGTCGCAAATAGCACGAAACACCGCGTAAATTAATGGACGGCCTCCTGCAGCTACCAGCACTTCGGAGGTGCCAAAGTCAAGACCAGAAGTATCCCTTGTGAAAGAAAGTACAGCTTCGCGCAAGTCAAGATTTCCTTCGGCAGCGGGATAGTTGGTGAAGTGCCTTCTGTACGCATCAACAATCGAGTCTTCGAGCTCCTTTGGAATCGGAAAGATTGCAGGATCGAAATCGCCCACTGTGAAATTGTAAATTTTTTCTCCTTTGCGGATCTTCTCACGAATCTCTCCGCCGAGTTTTACAATTTCAGAACCAATGAGCGTCTCAGATAGATGCGATAATTTCATAAGCAAACAATTTATTGACCTGTTTCTCCAACAGCCGATATGCGCAAATGTAAAGGATTGCCACAAATAGCACGCAATCGATGGGCTGGCGGTATTGCACAAAAAAATAGACCGCCGAAGCGATCTATTTCATAACCATCAAAGCCTAAACAACTGAAGGTTACTTAAGTACTTTATTCCACAGCCACCGCCGAAGTCGGGTTGCGTGAATATTTCTCTTTGTGTTCTGCATAATACCTGTATGCGCCTGGTTCATTTATTACAACTTTCTCTGCCTTACCGAGGTTGTATCCCCTGTGCGCTTTCGGTAGTCTCGAGGAGAATGTCCAGTATCCATCTGATTGGTAGATGAATTGCTTGCGCGGAACATAATAGTATGTTGAAATTTCCGGGAGATAGATATACTCCAGGTACTCATGTCCGGATGGCGCCCATGCGGGTTGTATTTCCTTATTTGATGTGGCTCTTCCCTGTGCAGATGTTTCAGAAATTATTCCTGCGGCGAGGATAATGGCTACACTTAAAATAAGCTTTTTCATACGCATCGATTTAGATAGTGTTTAATGGATTTGCGTATAAATCGGACAAAGAAAATGCCATTTGCCCTCAGGAATGCTAATAAAACCTTAAGCAATCTTGCAGGAAAAATTGTTTGAAACTACAGTGACAATAAGAGTGAAAATTCGAGAAAGTAGTTAATCGAAGTCAATTATTTTCCTTCTTCTTTTCTTCATAATTCTTCTCTGCTTCCTTCGCTTTTTCAAAATCCAACACGACTCCATTTATGCAATAACGAAGACCCGTGGGAGGAGGGCCGTCTTCGAAAACATGACCAAGATGTGACATACAGCGGCCGCATTGCACCTCTGTTCTTTGCATACCATGAGAGTTGTCAGGAGTATAGATGATGCTTGTTTTACTTACAGGCTGATAGAAACTGGGCCATCCGCATCCACTTTCAAATTTGGTATCGCTCTCGAACAATGCATTTCCGCAAACCGCGCAATAGTACATTCCTTTCTCATTGGAATACTCATATACGCTTGATCCGGGACGCTCTGTTCCTTTTAATCTCGCAATGCGATAAACTTCTGCGGGCAATACCTTCTTCCATTCCTCTTCTGCCATCTCAACTTTGGATGTATCAGTTCTAGAATAGAATGGACGATTCATTGATTCTTTATTCTGAGAGGTATCCATCTTTTCTGAATTTGAATTTGAAGAATTCTGTTGTGAGTAAGTACACTGTTGCAACATAACAGCAAGGGCAAGTATGGCAATGCTCCTTTTCATGATTGTAAAGTTAGTAAGGTTGATCGTAGTTAAGATGATGTTCCCTCATGGTTTAACAGATTGACTAGTTCTCCTTTGCTGGGGAAACGGCCCCAAATCAATCCTGGCATGTGGGTTATTTTTGGGGATTGTACGTTATATTTGTTTTTTTCACCAAGGTTTGCAAGCTGTTATGTTCAATATGATCCTCTTTGGTCCACCGGGAAGCGGTAAAGGAACACAATCAGAAAAAATTGTGGAGAAGTATGGACTGGTGCATCTCTCGACAGGTAATCTCCTGCGCGAAGAGATCGCGGAAAAGACTCCCTTAGGTACTGAGGCAAAGAACTTTATGGATAAGGGCCAATTGGTTCCAGACGAAGTGGTGATAGGAATGATAGATAATTGTCTCGAACATCACAAAGAAGCTAAAGGCTTCCTCTTCGATGGCTTTCCCCGCACGGTTGCACAGGCTGAGGCACTAGACAAGTTGCTTTCATTAAAGAAGAATGAGATCACTCTCGTGCTGGCCCTCGAGGTAAGCGAAGAGGAACTCGTGAAGCGCCTGCTGAACAGGGGTAAGACTTCCGGTCGTAGTGATGATTCAGATGAAGCCGTCATACGCAGACGTTTTTCCGTTTACAGCAATGAGACGGAACCTGTGGCTGATCACTATAAGCACGCGAAGAAATTTCATTCCATTAAGGGCGAAGGTTCGGTAGATGAAATTTTTTCATCAATTTGTGCCGTGATTGATAAGAAAATGCGGCTTGTGAATTAAAAGGCTTTATTGTAACAATCGGTCCTACCAATGAGCTTCGAAAAAGAAAATTTCCTCAGAACACAGTTGGTTCGTCGTTTACAGCAAATTGATCCTAATACCAAACCCGCATGGGGAAGAATGAGTTTCCAGCACATGGTAGAACATCTCATTCTCGATGGCGTGCAAATAGCAAGTGGAAGAGTTAAGCATGAAATCTTCACACCCGCAGAGAGGCTGCCGCTATATCGCGAATTTCTCATGAGCGATAAGCCGATGAGGCCAAATACGGTAAACCCCGTTCTTCCTCCCGATCCAGTTCCTTTGCGATTCAACACACCCCAGGCAGCGATTGCGGAATTTCAATCTGAACTTATTTATTTCTTCGAAGTACATGCGGGAAATCCGCAACTCATCACCACACATCCAATCTTCGGCAATCTCAACTTCGAGGAGAATGTGCAACTACTTTACAAACATTCGGCACATCACCTGAAGCAATTTGGCAGCGAAATATGGTAGTCTACTGTTAGCAGTAAACAGTATTTTTGTGCTCCAAAAAATTCATTCTCCGAATGTATAAATTACAGAATTACGTAAATGGCAAATGGGTTGAGGGCGATGGAGAAGGACAGATGCTGTTCAATGCCGTCACCGGCGAACCGATTGCAATTGCCACCTCAAAAGGTCTCGATTTTCAATCAATACTCGCGTATGCGAGAGAAACAGGTAATCCTGCCTTGCGCAAACTGAGTTTCTACGAAAGAGGAAACATGCTCAAGGCGCTGGCGCTTCATCTGAGAAATCATTTGGAAAAATTCTACAAGATCAGTTCCTACAGCGGAGCAACGAAGGCTGACAGTTGGATCGACATAGAAGGAGGCATTGGAAATCTCTTTGCGAATGCATCACTCAGAAGAAAGTTTCCTGATGAGATGTATGCTGTAGATGGCGAAACACACAATCTGAGTAAGAATAATACTTTCGTTGGCACACACATGCTTGTGCCGAAGGAAGGCGTTGCCATTCACATCAATGCATACAATTTCCCTGTGTGGGGAATGTTGGAGAAGATTGCCGTTAACCTCCTGGCAGGAATGCCTGCTGTGGTTAAACCCGCAACAGTAACCTCTTACCTCACCGAAGCAGTGGTGAAGGAAATAATCGCCAGCGGAATCCTCCCTGAGGGCGCACTGCAATTGGTCTGCGGTAGCGCAGGTGACATGCTCGATCATGTGACATCTCAGGATGTGGTTACTTTCACCGGCTCTGCATCAACGGGACTCAAACTAAAAGCACATCCTGCAATTCTTCGTGAATCGGTTCCATTCAACATGGAAGCAGATTCACTCAACTGCATTGTGTTGGGAAATGATGTGTCGCCTGATACTCCTGAATGGGAAATCTTCGTAAAAGAAGTGAGAAAGGAAATGACGGTGAAGGCTGGACAGAAGTGCACCGCAATCAGGAGAATCTTCGTTCCCGAAAATAAAATGGAAGACATGTGGAAGGCGATCTCCGCTTCGCTTTCGCAAACATCCATCGGCAATCCGGCGAACGAAAAAGTGAGAATGGGAAGTCTCGCCGGCAATTCACAGCGCGAAGAAGTGAAGACGCAAGTGAAGAAATTGCTCACCGTTTCGGAGATAATCTACGGATCGCTTGACAGTGTGGATGTGATCGATGCTGATCCTGAGAAGGGCGCATTCATTTCTCCATTACTTCTCAAGAATGATAATCCTTTCCAATCAACTGCCGTGCATGAGGTAGAGGCATTCGGTCCGGTAAGCACCATCATGCCTTACAAGACTCTGGATGATGCAATCAAGCTCAGCAAGATGGGAAAGGGAAGTCTTTGCTCGACCATCGTTACTGCAAAGCCACCAATTGCGAGAGAATACGTGCTTGGCGCAGCTACTCATCACGGACGCATTTTAGTGTTGAATGCAGAATGTGCGAAGGAAAGCACGGGTCATGGTTCGCCATTGCCGCTATTGGTACACGGTGGTCCGGGACGCGCCGGTGGAGGTGAGGAAATGGGTGGTGTGCGCGGTGTGAAGCACTACATGCAGAGAGTGGCGGTACAAGGTTCGCCAACGATGCTTACTTCGGTCACCAATGTGTTCCAACAGGGAGCAAAGGGCAGCACAGGAGGTATTCATCCCTTCAAGAAATATTTTGAAGAGTTAAACATCGGCGACCAAATAGTAACTGCTAAGCGTCTCATATCTTCGGAAGACATCGACAGTTTCGCCGATTTGAGTGGCGATCATTTCTATGCACACATCGAATCAACCGACTTCAAGGGAACGATGTTCGACAAACAAGTTGCGCATGGATACTTCATCATCAGTGCTGCGGCGGGACTCTTTGTCGACAGCTATGAAAAGAATCCTGTACTCCTGAATTATGGAATTGATGAGCTGCGTTTCACCAAACCAGTATATCCCGGCACTGAAATTTACATCAGGTTTACTTGCAAAGAAAAGATACCCCAGGACCTGAAAGATGAAAATGACATCCCGAAAGGAATCGTGAAATGGCTTGTGGAGATCTTCGACGATACAGACGAGCATGTTGGAGTTGCGACGATCCTCACCATGGTAAGGAAGAAACGTTGAGGCAACATCCTTTTCAATAATTTTGAATACAGAACCGGCCAAATAACCAACATCTATGTCTGACACATCAAAAGAAGCATATGTAAAGACGGAATTTCATAATGGAGTTTCGACTATTGAATTCTTTCATCCGCAAAGCAATTCTCTTCCCGGCCGGATATTGACTTCACTTGCGCAGGCTATCCACGCGGCCGGAAACGATGATGATACGAAGGTCATTGTCCTCCGCTCGGCCGGAGATCGCGCATTCTGCGCCGGTGCATCATTTGATGAATTGGTTGCCATCAGCAACGAAGAAGAAGGGCTCCAATTTTTCAGCGGCTTTGCGAATGTGATCAATGCAATGCGCATTTGTCCGAAGTTCATCATTGCAAGAATCCAGGGAAAATGTGTGGGAGGAGGAGTAGGCGTTGCAGCGGCAGCGGACTACGCCATCGCTACCGAGGCAGCAGATGTTAAACTAAGCGAACTCGCGGTAGGCATCGGCCCGTTCGTTGTCGGACCCGCTGTTGAAAGAAAGATCGGCACTTCGGCCTTCTCACAACTCTCCATCGATGCCTCCATGTGGCGCAACGCTGATTGGGCAAAACGCAAAGGTCTCTTCGCCGAAGTTCATCCTACTATCGAAGGCATGGACGAATCCATCTCAAGACTGAAAGAAGTACTGGCACACTCCAACCCGGAAGCCATGCGCGAATTGAAAACAATTTTCTGGAAAGGCACCGAACACTGGGACTCTCTTCTGCATGAACGTGCTGCCATTAGCGGAAGATTGGTGTTGAGTGAGTTTACGAGGAAGGCGATTAGGAAGTTTAAGAGTAAATGAGTGAGCGAAATGTAGGAGTTCGTCCTGGCGAAAGCCAGGGTTGACAGTTGACCGTCATCCGTTGACCGTGAGATTCATAAGTTGCGGGACTCTAATAACGTTACTCTCATCCTTCATCGTCAAACGGTCAACAGTAATCGGTATACGGTTAACCTAAATATTTAACCCCCCACACACACTAATCGTCTGCCCCGTCACATACGAACCCATGTCGGAGGCCAGGAAAAGGCAGGCATTGGCAATATCTTCTGCCGAGGCGAATCTTCCGAGAGGAATTCCTGCCTTGTATTTATCGGCCGCGTCGCCTTCTTTGAGATAACCTGTCATGTCGGTCTCCACAAATCCAGGGGCAATTGCATTGCAGCGGATGTTTCTGCTGCCGAGTTCTTTCGCAACTGATTTAGTAAATCCGATGATGCCGGCCTTGGAAGCGGCGTATGAACTTTGTCCCGCATTCCCGATTTCGCCAATGATCGAACTCATGTTGATGATGCTTCCGCTCTTCGCCTTCATCATCGGCCGAATCACCTGCTTGGTCATGTAGAATACGCTGTTGAGATTCGTACTAATTACTTCATTCCATTGCTCCACACTCATGCGAAGGAGAAGGTTGTCTCTCGATATGCCTGCATTGTTCACGCAAATGTCAACTGTTCCGAAGTCGCTCATTACTGAATTTACAAAGGCTTCGCAAGCGGCGAAGTCGCCTGCATTGCTACGGTATGCTTTAGCCTTCACGCCCATGGAAGCAAGTTCCCTTTCAATATTTGCAGCTTTTTCAGCGCTGCTTTCACTCACATATGTGAATGCGACATTCGCTCCGTGTTCGGCAAATTTTCTTGCAACTGCTTCACCAATTCCGCGCGCGGCTCCAGTAATTATCGCGACTTTGTTTTCCAGTAGTTTCATATCTATGTTTAAATGAAATGAATTAGAATGGGCCAAAAATAGCGATCCTAATCATAACAATGAACGATAAATGCTTTGAGAAATTCCTGCTGCTTATCTGGCTGCCTCGGTCAAAGAAAGTGCGAGAATGTCTTCAATATAATTTCTTTCGTTGCTGAGGCGGGGAACCTTGTGCTGGCCTCCGAGTTTGCCCTTGCTACGAAGCCAGCGGGAGAAAGTGTCCTTCACCATCGTGTGCACAACTGGCATGCGAAGAGCGATGTCCTTGTAACGCTTTGCATCATAATCGCTGTTTATCTGCCTCAGCGCAGAATCGAGTTCCGCAGTGAATGTAGCAAGATCTGCCGGCTCCTTCTCAAACTCAATGAGCCATTCATGCGCGCCATTTGAACCCTCGGAGAAATAGAGTGGAGCTGCCGTGTAGTCATTCACCACGGCGCCTGTCTTTTGCGAAGCAATTGAAATTGCCTTGTCCGTATTATCAACGATCACTTCTTCGCCAAAAGCGTTGATGTAATGCCTCAATCTTCCCGTTACCTTTATCCTGAATGGATTTGCGGAAGTGAATTGAATCGTATCCCCAACAAGGTATCGCCACAGTCCGCCGTTTGTGGAAATGATCAGTGCATAATTCTTTCCTACCTCCACATCCTGCAGTCCAATCGTGTTAGGATGCTTCTTTCCATATTCATTCACGGGCATGAACTCCATAAAAATTCCGTGATCGAGAAACAGCAGCATGCCATCATCACCCGGACGTTCATGCGCCGCAAAGAATCCTTCCGAAGCATTGTACATCTCGAGATAATTGACCGGCTTTCCTATTATCCTGTCGAACTGCTCTCTGTATGGAGTGAATGAAACTCCACCATGCATGTAGAGTTCGAGTCCCGGCCATACTTCGGCCATTGTTTTCTTACCTGTTATTTCGAGAATTCTTTTAAAGAGAACCAGCGTCCACGTGGGCACGCCGGAAATTGAAGTCACGTTTTCTTTGATCGTACTCTTCGCGAGCTTCTCGATCTTGCTTTCCCATTCATCCATCAATGCAATGCTGAGATCGGGCGTGCGCAACCAGTGCCCCCAGAAGGGTGTGTTTTGCAACAAGACCGCACTGAGGTCTCCGAATTGTGCCTCGCTGTTCATCGGGTTGATGTTATGACTTCCGCCAATGATCAATCCCTTTCCGGAAAGCAATTCCGAATCCGGATTGAAGTTATAGTACATGGTCAGCACATCCTTTGCAGCTTTGAAATGACAATCTTCCAGGCTTTCTTCACTAATTGGGATGAACTTGCTTCGATCGGTTGTGGTGCCGCTACTCTTGGCAAACCAGTAGATCGGCGTATTCCAAAGCACGTTTTGCTCTCCATGCATTATGCGCTCGATGTATGGCTTCAGGTCTTCGTATTCATGCACGGGAACGGCCTGCTTGAAAGATTTAATGTTGAAGAGATCATGAAAGCTGTACTTCCTTCCGAATTCGGTGTATTGCGCTGAGGTTACCAGGTCCTGCAGCACCTCGCGTTGCGCATTCTCGGGATGGTCGCGCCAGCCATCGATACGCCATTGGCGCATGCGGGCAAGGGATGATATTGCTGGACTTAGAAGCCCCATGTCGGCAAATTAAAACTTTTGGGGGAATGGGAAATGGCGGGAAAATTTATTCGGTTCCGGTAATGCGGGAAGCCTTGATCGCCTCCTCGTGCAAGTAGTCCTTTCTTCTTAATTCGAAATTTCTTCCTAGGTATAACTTCCTGACCTGATCATCATTAGACAGTTCTTCCGCGGTACCATGCTTGAATATCTTACCTTCTATGAGCAGGTAGGCGCGATCGCAAATGGAAAGTGTTTCCGTTACGTTGTGGTCTGTGATGAGGATCCCGATGTTCTTGTACTTAAGCCTTGCCACAATGGCCTGGATGTCTTCCACCGCAATGGGATCGATACCGGCGAAGGGTTCATCCAAAAGAATGAACTTGGGATCTACTGCAAGCGCACGAGCGATTTCAGTCCTCCTTCTTTCTCCACCGCTAAGGACATCGCCATTACTCTTCCGCACATGGGTTAGCCTGAACTCCGTGAGAAGCAACTCCAGTTTTTCCTTCTGCTCGCGCTTGGAAAGCTTAGTCATTTCGAGCACGGCCATGATGTTATCCTCAACGCTAAGCTTACGAAATACGGATGCCTCCTGGGGCAGGTAACCAATCCCCATCTGCGCACGCTTGTACATCGGAAGCTTGGTGATGTTGAGGTCGCCAAGAAACACTTCGCCTTCGTCGGGTTTAATGAGTCCGACTACCATGTAGAAGGTAGTAGTCTTTCCCGCACCATTGGGTCCCAAAAGCCCCACGATCTCGCCCTGGTTCACCTCGATGCTGACGTGGTTCACCACGGTTCGACCGCTGTAGGTCTTTACAAGATTGCTGGTATGTATTCGTAGCGACATGTAGCAAAAGTAAGACTTGGGCCAGTTTAGACAGCTCTATATTTTCATTTAACACGCCTTTGACTAATGAAAGTTCAATAGTAGCTTTGCACCACTTTTAGAGGAACATCACTCAAGCCTCCATCTAAAGGGTTTAATGAAAGTAATAGATCACATCAATCAGGCAAAGAATACCATCATCTCTTTCGAGGTACTGCCCCCCGTGAAAGGCAAGGGCATCGAAGCGCTTTACCGCCACCTGGACCCTTTAATGGAGTTTAATCCCGCCTTCATCAACGTTACCTATCACCGCAGTGAACATGTGTTCAAGAAAAATGCCGATGGCAGTTTCAAGAAGGTAATCGTTCGTAAACGCCCCGGTACCGAAAGCATTTGTGCGGCGATTATGAACAGGTACAATGTGGACACCGTTCCCCACCTCATCTGCGGTGGATTCGATATCAACGAGACTGAAGACGCCCTCATCAACCTGCATTACCTCGGCATCGATAACGTGCTCGTACTACGTGGCGATGCAGCAAAGAATGAGACGACTTTCGAACCCGAGCCCGGAGGGCACCGCTACGCCAGCGACCTTCTGAAGCAGGTGGTAAATCTCAATGCAGGTGTTTATCTCGAAGATGATCTGAAAGACACTCACAAGACTCAATTCTGCATCGGTGTGGCTGGCTATCCTGAAAAGCATTTCGAGGCGCCAAACATGCAAACTGATCTGAAATACCTTAAGGAAAAAATGGATTGCGGCGCCGATTACATCGTGACGCAGATGTTCTTCGACAATGCTAAATACTATGCATTCGTGAAGGCTTGCAGAGAGATTGGCATCACTGCACCCATCATCCCAGGGTTGAAACCAATTTATTCAAAGAAGCAACTGAACGTGTTGCCGAAGACCTTTCACATCGATCTTCCAAGCGAGCTCTCAAACGAGATCCTTCGTTGCAAGACTGATGAAGAAGTAGAGCAAATCGGAACAGAATGGCTCATCGCGCAATCAAGAGATCTGATTGAAAACGGAGTTCCCGTGTTGCACTATTACACGATCGGAAAGCCACACGTGGTTGCAAATGCGGTGAAGAGGTTGTGATGCTCCGCAAATCACTTCGCGATTCCGGCTAAAACCTTTTCATTCACCTTAACCGGATATTTTTCCTTGAGTTTCTTCAGCCATTCTTCTTCGAGGTAATTCTGATAGTCATTTATCACAAGACCCTTTGCTTCTTCGAAACTGCGTGGGGCAGGTGAATTATACACTTTGACCACATATGCGAAGGAAATTGAGCTCGTGGAAGGATCTGTTCCCGGTTCATAGGTTGTCAACATTCCATCCCTGGGCTGACCTTTCAACCCTGGAATCTGCTCCCATTCATAACGGGCTGAATCACTCACAAGCTTGTCGTTCATCGACTCAGTGATCTTGCGCCACGCCGAAGGATTTTTCTTCATCTCTTTCTGCGCTGCCTTTGCGGTTTCTTCATCTGCTGAGAAGAATACGATCACGTCGGCGCTGGGCTTCCAGTCGTAATGGGAGCGATTTCTTTCGAAGAGAGATCTTAATCCTGCAGAATCGGATTGTGCTTTGTTCCAAACCTCCGTCTGCATGATCTCGAAGAAGAGATTGCCATCCCTGAACTCCGCCATTTGTCTTGCAAATTTTTCGTTGAACTCCTCGAGGTTGTCGCGGTAATATTCAAACATGGCAGTCTTGGTGAATTCATCCATCAACTGAGGCCATGGCTTGAGTCCTGTTCTGTCGGGGCGATAGCGGAAAGCCTGCGCGTACGCGATCCATTGCATCACTGTGATGGTAGTATCGCCAATTGTGAAGAGAGGAGTAGCAGGGCTGAAGGAACCTCCTTCGGCTCCCTGTCGCCCGCTGATCACGCTGTCACTATATGCCCAGAGTGCAGATTCGTTGTAATTTTTCTTTGTGAATCCTGCCTTCTTCTTCACGCGTTCGTAGATGAAGTCTCGTGCTGTTCTCCAGCGATCGTCGCCTGAAACCCGTTGCTTGAGTTCATTCAGGTTTGATTCATCATTCGGATCCGTCACAACCGGTTGCCGGCTTATTCTTTTTACAATGTGATACCCATGTGCAGTGAGGAAGGGTTTTGAGATGTCTCCATCCTTTGACAGAGACCAAATCACTTTTTCAAAATCCTGGTCATATTTCCCCACGCCGATCTCAGGAACAATTCCACCGTTTGCTGCGCTGATGTAATCAGTTGAAAATTTCGATGCGAGCTGACCAAAGTCATCGCCCTTCTTTAGTCTGTCAAAAAGTGAATCTGCAAGAGATTTTATTTCTTTTCTCTTCGCTTCGGTCGCATCGGGAGGGAAAGCCAGCAGTATCTGTGCAATCTTGATCTTGCCAAATGCCTTTCGTTCTTCTGTGTTTTTGAAGATATGATACCCTGCTTTTGAATGATACGGTTCCGAATACTTTCCTTTCGGTGTGGTGTAGATTACGTTTTCAAACTCATAGGGAAGGCTGAAGACAGTAATCCATCCCATGTCGCCGCCTCTCTCTGCGGCGCCGGGTTCATCCGAAAATTCTTTGACCAAGCCTGAAAACGAATCTCCCTTCTTTAATCTTCTCATCACTTCGGCAAGTTTCTTCTTCGCAGCAACAGTGTCAAGCTCCCCTGCTGCATTCTTAGTCGAAATGAAGAGATGTGAAACGTGAATGTCTTTCTGACTTCTCTGAAATGCTTCTTTAGTGAGCCTTTCAATGGCATCGGGGTCGCTTAGGTAGTTATCGATGATCTGGCTGCGAAGGTTCTCCACTTCAGCGCGAAGCTGCGGCAACTTATCATATCCGCGTGCGTATGCCTCCTTTATCTTGAGCCTGGAGTTTATATAAAGTTGCAGGTATTCACGTATAGCTTTCGACCTGTTGGGTTCAGACTGTGAATTGTTTTTGTTGTAGGCAGCCACGAAATCTTTTGCATCGACCTCTGTATCGCCGTAGGAGAAGAGAGTCTGTGCTGAAGTGGTTAAGGTGAATGATAAAGCTATGACTGCAGTTAGCCAGTTCTTGATCATAGTTCTTGAATTTTATGGTGACTGTGGTCAGTTATCACCGCCGGGTGAAGGTTTCTTTTCGGCCTTGATCTTTAGCTGCAGGATATCGTCTGTCTGCTGCAGGCTTAGTTTCTTGGCCACTATCCTCTTTTCTTTATCCAGCAAATATACTGTTGGAAGAGATTGTACATCGTATAGCTGAGAGTATCCTGGGATATTTGCATCAACGCGTTCCTTCTCCGCTGCCTTCGAATAGTAGACATTATCCCAATCCCAAAGCTTGTGATCATTAATAAATTTCAACCAATCCTTCTTCGTTCCGGAAGTTTCCTTTGCGATGGCATACATTCTCACGCCCGCGGCTTTCCATTTATTACGATACAGTGAATCCATTTTGGGGAGCATCTCCTGGCAGTGACCACAAGTCGGGTCCCAGAAGGTGACGATGGTGAAATTGGAATTCACATCATTATAAAGGTTGATGATCTTTCCCGTGGTATCAGGCAGGGCGATGTTCTCCGCAGGATGACCCATGATGTTTGCCATGAGGCTGTATGCTCTGTCGGTGATCACCTTTCTTCCTTGCGGAGTAAGCCAATCATAATCTTTCTGTGCGAAATATTTCTGATAGAGGTGAACGAACACTGCATCTTCCCACATGTATTTTTGATTCAGGTACCGGTTGATGAATTTCACCAGGAGGTACTTCGTCATTTCCTCGCTCACACTTGCATAGCCAAGCATCCAGTCGATCTCCCTGATTACAGAATCGGGATTGGGCACCATCAGCGTGTTCATGTATTTATCCAGTCGTTCCTCGAAGAGAGAAGGGGGAGTGCGGGAGATGCGGTCGTCCCAGAAATTGATTCCATTCCAATAATTATCCTTGAAGTAGCGGTAGGCATATACAGAATCATACTTTCCTCCGGGGTGTTCTGCTGCAGGTGGGATCTTTGGTTCTTCCATCAGGTGAAGTAAGACACTAAGCAGCGTATTCGGATTTTCCATCCTGAGTTTCTTGCGATAGTCAGCAATGCTCGAATCGATGTCCTGAATCTTCGTATTCCACTTCAGGGAGTCCGCTTCTGTGGTTGCTGCAGCGAGCCCGGCCTTTGCCGCCTGGATTTCCGCGCCCTGCTTTGCCATGTGTGACTGGTAACTAAGGAACAACTCGTTATCTGGAGAGTTGACAAATTTTTTGGTCGTCCTCAGTGTGGCTGTATCCGCAACTACGGCGAAATGCTGCTGTTTGTCTACCAGTATTTCGAAGAAATTATCCTTTTTTGGAAAAACGACGATGTACACTCCACCTCCCAGCTTTTTGGATCCTTTGAAGATACCGGTGCTATTGGCATCAAGCATTACAGAATCCACCACGGGATAGGTCTTTCCGGAATAGTAGCCGAGGTAGATGTATTCGTTTTGAAAGGGCTTCAGCGTGACTTTTATCTCGTATCCCTCCTGTGCTGCGGCAACAATCGAGAGACACATGAAAGGAAGTAGCAATATTTTCTTCATGGGAGGTAAAGTTACATTGCTTTAGACTTGTTTGGAAGGGAAATAGTTGCCAGGGGCCAGGAAGAGTTAATTTCAGGTTTAAAGGTTTAAGGGTTTATTTCAGGTTTAAAGGTTTAAGGGTTTAAAAAGTTTAAGGGATGCAAATTTTCAAAAATGTACCTGCATAATCAAGTGCCTTAAACTCTTAAACTTTTAAACCATTCAACTTTTAGTCTTGCACCACAAGTGCCTTAAACCTTTCTACTTTTGATCTTGCACCACAAGTGCCTTAAACCCTTCTAATTTTGATCTTGCACCACAAGTGCCTTAAACCCTTCTACTTTTGATCCTGCACCACAAAAGCCCTTAAACTTTTCCAAGCGTTACCTCAATTTCCCCTTACTTTGGGGCCGTGCGAAAAAAGAAGAAAAACATTGTCCTTGAGCAGATCAGGGTCGAAGATTATGCCGCGGAGGGTAAGTGCCTTGCAAGGGTTGAAGGAAAGGTGGTATTCATCGAGGGGGTTGTACCTGGTGATGTGGTGGATGTGCAACTTGGCAAGTCCAAAAAGGATTGGGCAGAAGGGCGCGCCATTCGATTCCATACATATTCCCATGAGCGGGTAGAACCATTCTGTAAACACTTCGGAGTATGTGGCGGATGCCAATGGCAAATGCTGCCATATGAAAAGCAATTGGAATATAAGCACCGCCAGGTTCGTGACAATCTGCAAAGAATTGGTAAGGTCCCGCTTCCGGAAATAATGCCCATCCGGGGAGCAGAGGACACGCGTTTCTATCGGAATAAGCTTGAGTACACTTTCGGAACAAGGCAATTCATTCCCACGAATGAATTTTCAAAACTTAAAGCGGCGGCAAGGGAGGATGGTGGCGAATTTGCACGCGTCCCTCAGGCAGAATCACCCGTGCTGGGATTTCATGCAAGGGGTATGTTCGACAAGATCGTGCATATCGAAGATTGTTGGCTGCAGCCCGAGCCTACCAACAAGATCAGGAATGCAGTCAGGGAATTCGCTTTGAAAAACGGGTATTCTTTTTATGATATCCGGAATCATCATGGATTGTTACGGACCATGCAGCTTAGGATCTGCACAACTGGCGAAGTAATGGTGAACATCGTTTTCGGAGAAGATGACAAAAAAAAACGGGAAGCACTCCTAGACTTCCTCCTTCAACAATTCCCTGAAATAACCACGCTGCTGTACACAATTAATCAAAAGAAGAATGACAGCCTGCATGATCTCGAACCCATCGCTCATCAGGGAAAGGGATTTGTCATTGAAATGCTCGAAGACTTCAAATTCAAAATCGGACCGAAATCATTTTTCCAGACAAACAGCAGGCAGGGAACGGAACTCTATCGTATTACGAGAGAGTTTGCGGAATTGAAGGGAAATGAAACCGTGTACGATCTCTACTGCGGCACGGGCAGCATTGGGATTTTCCTGGGCAGGAAAGCGGCAAAAGTAGTTGGAGTAGAGCTGATCGAAGACGCGATAGCGGATGCCCGTGAGAATGCGGCGATGAATGAGCTGCATCACGCCGAATTCTATGCAGGCGATGTGATCGACATCTGCAACGACGAATTCTTCTCAAAGCATGGACGCCCCGATGTGATCATCACCGACCCGCCGAGGGCAGGCATGCATGAAAAACTGGTGAGAAAGATTCTCGAAATGGAGGCGCCCTTCGTAGTTTATGTAAGCTGCAACCCCGCCACCCAGGCAAGAGACCTCAACCTCCTGGATGAGAAATATGAAGTGACAAAGGTGCAGCCGGTGGACATGTTTCCGCATACGCTGCATATTGAGAATGTAGTGCAGCTACGCAGAAGGTCCTGATAGTTTAAGGGTTTAAAAGTTTAAAAGTTTAAGAGTTTAAGGGTGGTGGATGAATTTAAGTGCCTTCATCGCCCTTAAACTCTTAAACCCTTAAACCTTTAAACTTTTAAACTTAGCTCCCTTGAACCCTAACCATCCCCGAACTGTGCGTATTTTCGCAAAATGAGTTATTACCAGCAGATGCGGCCGAACAGGTTTCCTCCTGTTATTAAGAATCTTCTCATCATTAATGCACTCGTGTTCGTGGCGCAGGAAATCTTGCCCCAGGCGATGGGGGATCCTTTTTGGATTGAAAATATTTTCGCGCTCCATGATATTCGTTCAGTTTTCTTTCAACCCCATCAGATCCTGACCCATATGTTCATGCATGGAGGAATAGGCCATATATTCTTCAACATGTTCGCCTTGTGGATGTTTGGGAGCCTCCTTGAAAATCGCTGGGGTTCGAAAAGGTTTTTGCAGTTTTATCTCATTTCAGGATTAGGTGCGGCTGTACTACATCTGACAACTCTATATTTTGAACTCCAGCCCGTTTATGAGTTATTTAAATCATTACCTGGAGATGAACAGCTTAGATATTTGAGAGCCCCGGGATACTCGACAGTTCCTGGCAGCTTAGTTAACCCAATGAACACTCCAACAGTCGGTGCCTCCGGCGCAGTTTTCGGATGCCTCGCAGCCTTTGGATACCTCTTCCCGAATAGCCTGATTTATGTTTATTTCCTGATTCCCATCAAGGCGAAATGGTTTGTGATCATTTACGGCGCACTTGAATTGTGGATGGCGATACAAAATTCTGCCGGGGACAATGTTGCGCATTTCGCCCATCTCGGTGGAGCAATTACCGGATTAATTATTGTCTTCATTTGGAACAAAACCAACCGGAAAACGTTGTATTAACTAGGGCGATGGCAACTATGAAAATAATGTTTAATAACACTCTTTTGCGATCCATTAACCACGCCCGGTATTAAATTTACAGTGGCATAGTGCTCAGGAAATTTTATGGCTTATTACGGGAAACATCATAAGCGTGGCCTACTCGGCGGACAGGGCAACAGCGCCCTCATCACCCTCATAGCAATCAATCTGGTGGTCTTCGTAATTCTTTCCTTCATCAGGGTTGTCCATTTTATGCGATACGAGGACACGAATGCAGCACTTGCAGCATTCGACCAGAATGTGCTGAGCTGGTTCACACTTCCCGCCGATACAGGAAAACTAGCCGCTCGCCCGTGGACGGTAATCACGCACATGTTCACCCACATCGGGGTCTGGCACATCTTCGCAAATATGATCTGGCTTTGGTGCTTCGGCTACATCATGCAGGATCTCACTGGCAACAGAAAGATCGTTCCCGTTTATTTATACGGAGCGCTGGCTGGAGCACTTGCATTCATTCTTGCCTACAATTTTCTGCCAGCACTCAGGGGACAGGTTGAAAATTCCATGGCCCTCGGGGCATCCGCCGGTGTGATGGCCATCGCAGTCGCAACCACAATTGTAGCTCCCGGTTATCGCATCTTCCCCATGTTAAACGGTGGAATACCACTCTGGCTCATCACCACGATTTACGTAATTATTGATATCGCCACCATTCCGGGAAATAATCCGGGTGGACACATCGCCCATCTTTCAGGAGGCTTAATGGGATTCATCTTCATGTTTTTTTACAAGAAAGGCTACGATTGGAGTGAGTGGATGAACCGCTGCTGGGACTGGTTCGACAATCTCTTCAATCCCGAGAAGCCTGAGAAAACTCAATCGAGATTGAAGGAAGAACTCTTTTATAAATCTTCCGCAAACCCCTTCAAGAAGACACCTAACGTCACCGAACAACGCATCGACGAGATTCTCGACAAGATCAATCAGCGTGGATATAACTCGCTAACCGAAGAAGAAAAAGACCTGCTGAAAAGAGCGAGCCAGGAAGATCGCTGACCCATCCCGAAATAATTTAAACCTCTCATCCCGGAAGGCGATTAGTAATTGGGAGATTCACCTTAATTAGTGAAATTCGTTCAATATGACCCCCAGGCTCCGGAAAATAGTCAAGCGTATTCTCCTTTTCTTTACGGTGGTTACGGTCGTACTTTTTCTCCTTGCCTGCCTCGCTCCACATCTCAATCCCCAGCAATGGTGGTTCATCTCATTCCTCGGACTGGGCTTTCCCTTTCTGCTGCTGGCAGTCTTCATCACGTTGGTCTGGTGGCTTTTTCTCAAGGCAAGATTCGCCCTTATACCTGCAGTTGCCATTTTGCTGGGTATTCAAAGCATCAAGGTGTTCATTGCATTCAGGAGGCCTGTTGATTTCAAAGAAGCCAAGGACCCGGCGAGCATTCGCGTTGCAACCTGGAATGTGGCGCGCTTCCTTGAAATGAAAAGAAACAACAACAAAGGAAGCCAGACAAGAATGAAGATGATGGAGCAGATTGAAGAGCAGAATGCCGACGTGCTTTGCTTTCAGGAATTCTTTCATTCGGTGGATTCGACCTGGTATCCTAACCTCGATTACGTTCGAAAGAAATTCAACTATCCTTATTATTATTATTCACATGATAATGACGGCGACAAGCATTACATAGGGAACGTAATCTTCTCACGGTACCCGATCATCGACAGCGGGATGATCAGGTATCCCCGTCCTACACTACCGGAATCGCTGATGCATGCAGATATCAAATTCGGCGATGACACAATTCGAGTTTTTACAACGCACCTGCAGTCAGTGCAGTTTCAAAAGAAGGATTACGAAACGATCGACAGGATAAAGGGCGTGGAAGAGGATCTTGTATCCAACTCGAGGACCATTTTCTCGAAGTTGAGGAGGGGAATCTCATACCGCAAGATCCAGACGGATATAGTGAGAGATGTGATGAACAACAGCCCGCACAAAACCATCTTCATGGGCGATCTCAATGATGTGCCGAACTCCTACACTTATTTCAAGATTAAGGGTGAAATGCAGGATGCATTCTTAAAGAAAGGCTTCGGAATTGGGCGAACGTTCACAGCCCTGTCGCCAACCCTACGAATCGACTACATCTTTGCCGACCGGGAGCTGGAAATTCTTCAATTCAAACGCATCGCCCGAAGGTATTCCGACCACTACATGATTGTGGCCGACATTCGCCCCTGATGCGGCAACTCAGCTTCCACCCGAATACTCTATTTTTGCTGCAATGACGGAACTGAAAGTTTATAATTCACTCACCAGGACGAAGGAAGTTTTTAAGCCGATAACACCGGGCCATGTGGGCATGTACGTGTGCGGACCCACCGTGAGCGGCGAAAGTCATCTTGGACATGCAAGACCTTACATCACCTTTGATGTGATATTCCGATACCTCACCCATCTGGGATACAAGGTCAGGTATGTGAGAAATATTACGGATGCAGGACACTTCGAAGAGGAAGGAAGAGAAGCGGAGGACAAGATCTCAAAGAAGGCAGTGTTGGAGAAACTCGAGCCGATGGAACTCGTGCAGAAGTACACGAATCTTTTTCATTGGGCGATGGAACGGTTCAACACATTGCGCCCTACAATTGAGCCAACCGCAACGGGTCATATTGTGGAACAGATTTCCATGATCGAGGAAATAATCGAGGCAGGATACGCATACGTGGTGAACGGTTCTGTCTACTTTGATGTGAAGAAATACGCAGCCGAATACGATTATGGAAAGCTGAGTGGTCGTGTTGTGGATGAACTTCTCGAAACCACCAGAGAACTGGAGGGACAAGAAGAAAAACGCGATAAGGCCGATTTTGCTCTTTGGAAATCTGCCGCTCCTGAACACATCATGCGATGGAAGAGTCCATGGGGTGTTGGCTTCCCCGGCTGGCACATCGAATGCTCGGCGATGGCTACAAAATATCTCGGCGCCCAATTCGACATTCACGGAGGTGGAATGGACTTGCAGTTCCCTCACCATGAAAGCGAAATTGCGCAGAGTACCATTTGCAACAAGACAACTCCTGTCAGATACTGGCTTCACAACAACATGATCACCATCAATGGAAGGAAGATGGGAAAGAGCTACAACAATGTGATCAAACTCACTGAACTCTTCAGTGGCGATCACCCGCTACTTTCCAAGGCCTTTCATCCGATGGTGACGAGATTCTTCATTCTACAAACGCATTACAGAAGCACGCTCGACTTCAGCAACGATGCGCTGCTTGCTGCGGAAAAGGGATTGAAGCGTCTTTGGGAATCTTATGAAAATCTGAAGAAGCTGAGTTACCCCTCTGGCGAAACTTCTCCAGTGGAAGAGACCGAAGCCAAGGTTAGAAAACTTATCGGCGAATTGGATGAGTTCATGAACGATGATTTCAGTACGGCAAAAGTCTTGGCAAATCTCTTCGACCTTACGCATGTGATCAATTCCATGAAGGACAAGAGCATGCCTACCACTTCGATTTCAAAAGATGCATTTGATTTGCTTCAAACTTCTTTTAAGACTTACATGGAAGACATTCTCGGTCTCCAGGGCATTTCTAAAGCAGATGAGGAAAAGTTTGAGCAGGTAATGAATCTGCTAATCGAAATTAGGAAGGAAGCAAAACAGCGCAAGGATTTTGTTACATCGGATAAGATTCGCAACCAGCTCGCGGCAATTGGAATTTTACTGAAGGATGAAAAGGATGGCGGAATGTCGTGGACGATTGAATAGTTGCTAACTCATCATACTTTAATCGCACGTAACATCTCGCGCTTTCCCAGTGGGCCGGGAAGTTTCTCCACTTTGAAACCAACAGCAAGAAAGGACCTTCTCACATCGCCCTTGGAGC
>CBINHQ010000001.1:0-25419 GCA_966250475.1 uncultured Chitinophagaceae bacterium | reverse complement strand
AATTAGCTAATTAGTTAATTAGATAATTAGATAATGAAGGCAGAGTTGTCAGTAATAATTAAGTCATTGGAGGATGTGTTGGATGGAGAGCCTTGGTACGGCCAACCGGTCTACAGGCTTCTACGGTCCATCGATGCAGGGTATGCTTCTGTGAAGCCGAATGAAGCTTCACATTCTCTTGTTGATCTCATCTATCACATGCTTACCTGGACGGAATTCACTTTGAAACGTGTGCAGAAGGATAAGATCAACGACCTCGCGGCATTTGAGAAACTCGATTGGCGCGAGATCGATCCAATGATTCATGGATGGGAAGAAGGACTCTCCGCATTCATCGCAACCAATCAGGAATTAATCGAACTGCTGAAGACAAAGGATGATGCGTTCCTTAGCGAGAAGGTCGATTACCGCGAATACGATTTCAAATACCTGCTCAACGGTCTCATCCAGCATCACATTTACCACGCAGGACAGATCGCCTATCTGAAGAAATTGCTGGAGTAAGCTAATTGATCTTATAAGACATTCTTTCGAAACTTTATCCGTCTTTCCACGGAAGCATCACGCTAAAAAAACGCGATGTCCGGCTGATTTTCCCCTTGCAAGTCTGGAAATTGAATCTTCCTTGCATTAAAAATGCAGATGCGTGATGGCCGTTCCTATTTCAGAAAGCGATCGCCCTTTCTTGGACTCTTCGCTTCGCTTGCCATTGGCATTGTGCTGCATTGGTATCTTGAAATCAAACTCACATTCTGGATTTATCTTGGTTCGATCTCTCTTTTACTTTTCTTTTTCTTCTTCCTGCTGCCCTATTTTGAAAAGTTTAAGCGGGGATGGATAGCAGGCCTGATGGCTTATTCGGCCATTGCAGCAATTGGCGGAATCTTGACGCATTTCAATACAATCACCAACGATCCTGCATCGATCCATCAACAGGTTATCAAGGATGATGTGTTGATCGTTTCGCTTGAAGAATCCCTGGTTCCCAAATCGAAATCCTTTAAGGCAAACGCAAGTGTAATTGCTGTGATCAGGGATGATGATACGCTGCAGGTTAAGGGAAGCATCATCATTTATTTTGGAAAGGATTCCTTGCAACCGGGTCTCCAATATGGATCCATGATCGCGTTTCGCAAGCCCTTGCAGGAGATTCGCAACTCCGGCAATCCCGGTGGGTTTGACTACGAACGATATTGTCTCTTCCAGGGCATCACTCATCAGATTTATTTGAAGGAAGGCGAATTTGTAAGACTGAGCGATAATCGTACAACTTTCATTGGGCGACTACTGGAGAGTACCAGAAATTATGTGCTATCGGTTCTGCGAAAATTTATCAGCGGAGAAAAGGAAAGTGGTCTGGCCGAGGCTTTGTTGATCGGCTATAAGAACGACCTGGACAAAGATCTCATACAATCATACTCCAACACAGGAGTGGTGCATGTGATTGCCATCTCTGGTTTACACATCGGACTCATCTATGCAGTGCTGATGCTGTTGCTGAAACCGCTTGGAAGGAAAAAGCAGACAAGATGGATGCAGCCGTTGCTCGTCATTGCAGGACTCTGGGGCTTCAGCCTGCTCGCAGGTGCATCGCCTTCTGTAATGAGGTCCGCTGTAATGTTCACCTGCATCGTATTGGGGAAGACGTTTAGCAGAAAAAGTTCCATCTACAATACGATGGCTTTTTCTGCATTTGGTTTGCTATGCTACAATCCATTCTGGCTTTGGGATGCGGGCTTTCAACTCTCGTACATCGCTGTGTTGAGCATCATCATCTTCATGAAGCCCATTTACAATCTTTTCTATGTTAAGAACAAACTGCTCGACAATGTATGGAAGTTGAATGCAGTCACGATTGCAGCGCAAATACTCACCTTGCCGGTAAGCATTTATCATTTTCACAAGTTTCAAAATTATTTCATCCTGACAAACATCGTTGCTGTTCCTCTTTCCAGCGCGATTGTGTTGGGGGAGATCCTGCTTTGTGCACTCGGAAGTCTTGAATTTCTCTCTTCAGCTTCCGGGCTTTTAGGTAAACTTCTGTCGTGGATGATCAGGATGATGAATGAATATGTGTCGCTCATCGAAATGTTGCCTTCTTCAGTCTGGGAGGGTTTGCAGATAAGTCTGATTCAGGCAATTCTGTTGTATGCAATCATCATGTTCGTCGCATTATGGCTGATGAGGAAGAGCAGGATGAATTTCGCGCTGTTCCTGCTCACTGCTGTTGCATTCTTTGCATTGCGCTCGTGGTCATTTTTCGAGCGAGGTGAGCAGCGCTGCGTGGTTGTGTACAATATTCCTAGGCATTCTGCAATGGATTTCTTTATCGCACGTTCGCATTTCTTCGTTGGCGATTCTGCCTGTCTCAGCGATCCCTTCATCAGCAGCTTTCATCTCAAGCCTTCGCGTACGCTAGCGAGAACATTGGGTGGAGTCAATGATACTTCGGGAAACAAAACATGGCGAATGGGCGACAAACGGATAATGTTGGTGAACGAAGCAATGGCGGTAGAACCGGAGGAGGAAAAGACTATCATAGACCTCATGATTCTCTCCCGAAGCCCGAGGCTCTACATTACGAAGCTCTCGGAGATGATCGATATTCGACAAATAGTCTTCGACAGTTCGGTTCCGGCATGGCGAATGGCTTACTGGAAGCGGGATTGCGACTCATTGGGCATCCCCTGGCATGATGTGAGTAAGAATGGAGCCTTTGTGATGAACCTGAATTGATTTAGTTTTGCCCTCCTTAACGACTGCCTGCTCTCAATTTTCACGCTATGAACAAGAAGATTCGCTCCGCCCTCATTTCCGTCTTTTATAAGGATGGCCTGGAAGAAATTGTCTCTGAACTGTCCCGCCAGGGAGTGACGATCTATTCAACCGGAGGCACACAGAAATTCATCGAGAAACTCGGCGTGAGCTGCGTTCCGGTGGAGAGTGTTACCGGGTATCCTTCCATTCTTGGCGGCAGGGTGAAGACGCTTCATCCTTCTGTATTCGGTGGCATTCTCGGAAGGAGAGACAACGAAACCGATGTTAAGGAGATGGAAGAATTCAAAATTCCCGCAATCGACCTCGTGATTGTGGATCTCTATCCCTTCGAAGAAACTTTAAAGGAACAGGAACAACTCGCTGCATCCGGAGGAGAGATCAACGAATCTGCCATCATCGAGAAGATCGACATCGGTGGTCCTTCGATGATTCGTGGCGCGGCGAAGAATTTCTCGGATGTGCTCGTGGTGGCAGCAAAATCTGAGTATGGTCCGCTGGCATCATTGCTGAGATCGCAGGATGGGCAGACGACCATGGAGCAGAGGAGGGCGTATGCTGCAAAGGCATTCGACATTGTAGCCCATTACGAAGTGGCAATCGCCAAATATTTCAGTCGCGAAGGAGCTGAATATTTCCTCGAGTCGACTCCGTTCCCGCACCCGATGAGGTATGGAGAAAATCCGCATCAACCCGGCGTGTTTTATGGAGAGATCAATCACCTGTTTCAGCAGTTAAATGGAAAGGATCTTTCTTACAATAACCTCGTGGATGTGGATGCTGCGATTCAGCTTGCATCCGAATTTGGAACGGAGCCTGGAGCGAAGAGTGGAGAAATAGTTTTCGCCATTATCAAACACACCAATGTCTGCGGCATTGCCATTCGTGATTCTGTCTTCACAAGCTGGGAGGCAGCGCTTGCGGGTGATCCCGAGAGTGCATTCGGTGGCGTGCTGGTATGCAACGGCGCAATTGACATTCGCACTGCACAGGCCATCAACAATATTTTCTTCGAAGTGCTGATTGCGCCTTCATTCGAGGCCGAGGCGCTTGAGATACTTCGCTCGAAGAAGAACAGGATCATTCTTAAACTGAAGCGCTATCCCGAAAGGCGTAACCAATATCGTTCAGTATTGAATGGCACGCTGGTACAATCAATCGACGCAGGAAATTATTCAGAATGGACCGAAGCCGGCGGCAGGGAAAGTTCTGAACAAGAGAAGAAAGATCTCGTGTTCGCGAACCTCGTCTGCAAGCATCTCAAGTCGAACGCCATCGCGCTGGTGAAGAACGGGCAATTAATTGGAAAAGGATGTGGCCAGACCAGCAGAATCGATTCGCTCAGGCAGGCGGTGGAAAAAGCAAAGCAATTCAGTTTCGATACAAATGGAGCTGTGATGGCAAGCGATGCGTTCTTCCCCTTTGATGATTGCGTGAAGCTCGGGCATGAGGCCGGCATCGCCGCATTCATTCAACCCGGAGGCTCTATTCGCGACAAGGATTCCATTGATTACTGCAAACAACACGGACTGGCGATGGTTATTACAGGCATGCGGCATTTCAAGCACTAGCCGGATGAAGTTTTATGACTTTCATAAATTCATTGTCGATTCTACAGCTTTCACGCTGAGGAAGATCGCCGCTTTCAATCCATTTACCATACACAAGAAGGGCGCAAGAACAAAGGCTGTGTTTGCCCTCGCACTCGTTTGTTTCTTCTGGGGTACAACATGGGTCGCCTCGAAAGAAGGTGTGAGGCACATGCCTGCGCTTGAACTTGCAGGCGCAAGGCAGGCTATCGCTGGAATCATCTACGTGATATTCTTCCTTGCAAGAGGAGCTACTCTGCCGAAAGGGAGAGAGTGGATTCCAATTCTCGTACTCAGCTTCCTTAATTTCTTCATGAGCAATGGCCTCAGCACTTGGGGCGTGCAATATATTTCTGCCGGACTCGGTTCAATCATGGGAGCGATCTTTCCGCTATGGCTTGTGGTGATTGGGTTATTTTCTTCGAGGAAGAGACTGCCCGTAAATGCGATTATCGGACTCTTTGTGGGTTTCGCGGGAGTGTGCGTGGTATTCTACGAGCACCTCGATGATTTTTTCAAAGCCGATTTCAGATTTGGAATCCTGCTTTCGCTCATCGCCACATGGACGTGGGCATTCGGTACGATTTACACCAAGAAGGAAGCGCTCAATTTCAATCCATACTTCAGTCTCGGATTGCAGATGACTATCTCCGGATTCGCATTGCTCCTCATCACAAGACTTCTCGACGGTCCTAACTCAAATTACTATGTACCGTTGAGCGAAGTTCCCTGGCAGGCATGGGCTTCGATACTTTATCTGGTTGTTTTCGGTTCCATCATCTCGTTCATTGCATACCTGTACGCATTGCAGAATTTACCAACTGAACAAACCTCAATCTACGCTTACATCAATCCAATTGTTGCAATCCTCCTCGGCTGGATGATCTTCAGCGAGTCGATGACGGTCTATATCATAATTGGAGGATTGATCACTCTGCTCGGTGTGTACATTGTCAACAAGGCATTCCGAACCGCACTGCCCCCGCCGGAGCAACCAGAACTGATTTGATCACATGTTTCCTTTATTTATCGAAGAAACGAATTCTTCGTAGACCTCACGCCATCCTTTGTACAAAGGATCCGTGCCAAGGAAGGAGTTATGCCAGATCATGATGAGCGTGCCATCGACAGACTTCACTGCATCAAAGTAGCGCCTCATCTCCGCCAATGCCTCTGCGGGAGTTTGTTTCTGTTCGTAGAATGAATTCGCATCCATGAAACAGAATGGAAACAACATTAAACCTGTTTGTTGTTCATTAGGCAGGTCATACCAGTAAAATGGCGATGCAACCGATGCACGGAATCCATTGGTGGTACCATAACCCATGGAGAAATCGAAGAGGATGTCATGGTGCAGAAGCCTGCGATACGTTTCCGGCATTGTGAACCGAATAAAATGTTGACGCGATGAAAGTACTTCCTGTCCCGTAATCGAAGTGAGAGTCTTGATTTCCCGTTGAAGCAGGTTCGTTTCATCCCCGCTTCTCCAAGATGGATGAATCCCGATGGGATAGTGAAGTATGTGGTGCCTGATCAGCTCACGCAATGCTTCATTCTTGGGTGAAATGTTTCGATCGTACTTACCACTCCTTCCTGCCACGAGGAAAAAATAATACGGCTTCAGTCCATGCTTCTCGTGCAATGTATTGAGCCAGTCATACACTTCAAATGGATCCTTCTCTTTTCCGGATAACACCCGAACCCGCTGGCTTACTTCAGCAAAGTTTCCTTTGAAAAATGATCGCGTAAATCCGCCAACGTTTCTGATCAGACCTTTGTGCCTGAACGACCAGGCGATGTCAATGTCGTAAGTTGGTATGAAGGTAAATCTATCGTTCTTCTGCAGTTCCGCAGGCGGCCATTTTGAAATGATGAGTTCCTTCAGATTCTTAATCCAGATATTCACCAGCGGCTGATGAAGAAAGCCTGCCTTGTGAGCGATTGATTCCAGATGCGAATACCTGCCGTACTCATCTTTCGAGTGTGGAAGATATTCTTCGTATCGCGATAGCAGATAGAAGGATGCGGCAAGAATGTCGAACCCGGTATCACCATCCGTTCGGAAGAAGGCAGTATGATCATTCGTGTTGAAGCATTCCACCTCAACCTGATTGATTCCTGATTCGAAGAGGAAATTCTTATATGGCTTGATCCAGATCTCCTTGTCCAATCTTTCTGCTGAGTAATTGATCCTTGCTCCTTCGAAAGCCTTAAACTCTTCGACCGAGTTTGTTACCCTGATCGGTTCAAGGTTCATTTCCTTAGAGATGAAATCAACAATGTAATCCAGTCTGGGAGATTGGTATGGAGAATAAAGAAGCATTGTTGGAATCTGTTTTGGCAGCTCGCCGGATTTTTATCCGCGCTTTTCCTTCACCCACCGTTCGTTGAATGATTCTTTGGGGAATTCAAGCTCGCCCCTGTGCGTCTTCCAGCCCTTGATGATCGAATTCACCACCCAGCCCTTCATCTTTCCTCCTGCCAAGTTCATCCATTTTCTGCGCAACATTCCCTGCTTCCACATTTTCCAGGCAATCTTTTCTGAGAATTCATTCTTTCCTTCCTCAACAGATTCGTGGCGATTCTCGAGTAGCAATTCATGGATGTTTATTCTCACGGGGCAAACCTCCGTACAGTTTCCGCAGAGTGAAGAGGCATAGCTCAAATGCTTCCATTCTCCCATGTCCCTGAGATGGGGAGTGATAACCGATCCAATCGGTCCACTGTAAGTTGTGGAGTAGGAATGACCACCAATGTTCTTGTAGACCGGACATGCGTTCAGGCAAGCACCGCAACGAATGCAATAAAGGCTCTCGCGTTGTTTTGCATTTGCGAGTATGTTCGTCCTGCCATTGTCGAGCAGGATCACGTACATATTCTCCGGACCATCGACTTCTCCTTCTTGCCTAGGACCTGTAATGATTGTGTTGTAAACAGTCACGCGCTGACCGGTTCCAAAAGTTGAAAGCAGCGGCCAGAATAATGCGAGGTCGGTGATGGAAGGAATCATCTTCTCAATTCCCACAATCACGATGTGTGTCTTTGGCAATGAACTGCTGAGCCTCGCATTGCCTTCGTTTTCCGTAATAGCAATCCCACCCACGTCGGAGATGATGAAGTTGGCGCCGGTAATTCCGACTTCAGCCGTGGCATATTTTTCCCTCAGCATCTCCCTTGCTACGAGCGTGAGTTGTTCAGGTGTGAGTGCGGGGTCGGTTCCAAGTTTTTCCGCGAACAACTTCGCCACGTCTTCTTTGCTCTTGTGCATTGCCGGCGTGACGATATGATATGGAGGCTCTCCGTCTAATTGTTGAATATATTCGCCCAGGTCAGTCTCGATGCTCATGATCCCACTCTTCTCGAGGTGATCGTTGAGGTGAATCTCCTCCGTCACCATGCTCTTACTCTTCACCACCGTTTTACAATTGACGGATTTGCAGATGCGGATGACTTCCTCATTTGCCTGCTCCGCATTTTCCGCCCATATCACCTTTGCACCACGAGACGTTATGATCGCCTCAAACTGTTCGAGTTGCTGATCGAGAGTTTCTATCGATCTCCACTTCGCATTCTTTGCACGTTCCCTGGCCTTAGCTAGATCCTGAAACTGTTGCTTCCCATTCGGTACAGCAGAATTATACCTGCCGATATTGAAGTTGATTTTCCTGCGGTGTTCGATGTCCGCAGCCTTAATCGTGCTCTTAGCTTTGAAAGTGCCTGCCTGGTCGGACATTTTGGAATGAAGAGTTTATGGGTTTAAGAGTTGGAGGTTTGTTGTTTGGAGTTTGAAGCCTCATACTGCTTCTTTGCAATCTTATCAAGGGTATCATAGAACTCCTGACCATACTTCCTTATCAGCGGCTCCTTCAAAAATTCGTATGCCGGAACCTTTAGCTTTTTGCCAAGACCGCAGGCTGGTTTGCAGAGCGTCTCGCGAGGTTCGTAATTCACTTTCTCATACGCACCATGCTTTCCTTTTGAGGCGATGATAGGGTAGAGATGACAACTGATTGGCTTCTTCCATGGAATCACTCCATCGTTGTATGCCTGTTCAAATGCGCACTTGATCATTCCCTTCTCATCGCGATATCCATACACGCAGATATCTTTATCGCTTCCGAGTGTGGGTGTCACCCAGCCAAATTCCTTGTGGTAAACGTATTTCCCTTTTCTCTCCACTTCGGCGATCGACTCAGGGGGAAGATAGGGTTTCACCTTCTCATACATTTCCAGGATGAGGTCTAACTCCTCGGTATCAAGCGGCGCTCCTGCATCACCATCTTCGCAGCATCCGCCCTTGCACTTAGCCAGGTCGCAGACAAACTGCTTCTCTACCACATCGTCGCTTATGAATACATTATCAATTACTATCACGTGTCCGTTTTCGGCAAAGTTACACCTTCGTTTTGTCCCTGTTCGATTTCCTCGATACAAAAACTTTGGACAGGAGCGTCTTTCCGCTTCCGGTAAGCCTGTTGTGCGAGGTCAGGTATTTTATCACCCTGTGTTCAAGCCAGTGATGGAGAGGCAGAAGCACAGCAGCGAGCGCGATCATGAACGCAAGGTCCTTCCATGGCTCGCCTTGAGTGATCGCATTTATGTTTTTCTTAAAGATGAGGAAGATAAACTCGAAACACATCAGGAAGGCGAAGAATCCTACCAGCCTGATCGTGTTCGCAGATACCCTGAACATACCGAGCACCACCAGGAATACGAACAAGGCAGCGATGCCAATGGTGATTGCCATGTATTGGATATTGTTCTTTCTTCTCTTCTTCTCCGCTTCTTCCTCTTGTAGCCGTTGCTGCCTGTAACTCTCCTCATCTGCTTCTATCTGGGTGAGTTCTTTTTCTTTGTTTAATGTTTCAATGCTATCCTTGTATTGATAATGAATTGCATTGAACTGGCTTGCCATCATGAAGTCTCCTTTCTTCCTGTGTAGAGTATCCAGGTTACGCACCGCCATTTCTGCATTTTCGAGCACGCCCATTGTCTCTGCCAATTCCTTCTCCTTCAGAAAATATTCAATCGCCTTTGAAGTTTCACCAGCCATCTTGTAATACGTGGCTAGTTGTGAATAGAACCCAAGCCTGAAACTGTTGTTCACATTTTTTTCAAAATAAGGCATTGCTCTCTCGAAATAATACTTTGCCGAATCGAGGTTATTCAATCCGGTGTAGATTACTGCATAGGCCTGATCGGTGACGCCCGTAAATCCAAAGCCGTTTAGATGATCGCGCAATTCTTTACCGCGGGGTGAATTGAAGTATTCCAGAGCTCTCGCGGGTTGCTCCATTCTTAAGTATTGATTGAGCAGGCTGATGTAACCCGGAACCTTTAGCGAGGTATACTTAAGTGAATCAGCCATGGACACCGATCGCTCGAAATACGAAATGGCAAGATCATGATTCTTCTTCGCGGCATAGAGATTTCCAATCTTGTTCACGTCCGTCACCCTCATGTATGCTACGCGTTTATCCTGGATCTTATCAAGCTGGTGATGCGCCTTCATGGCATAGTCGAGTGATTTATCAAAGTCGGCGATGCGCGCATAGAACTCGGAAAGATTCATGTAGCAGCTCCTGAGTAGCGTAGGCAACTTCGTTGTCTCCGCAATCCTCATCGCTGTGAAGTAATGGCGGAGGGAGAGAATGTTTTCATTGCTGCTGAGGTATACATCCCCATACAGATTATGCGCCTGCGCCTGCAGGCTGTCGTGTTTGAGATTGGTAATGATGGAGAATGCCTGGTTGCAATACTTCAGCGCCTTCTCCCTGTCGGGGATGACGAGATGGATCTGTGAAAGCTTCATGTACGCTTCACCTACCTGCTGCTCCATCCTGTTTTCCTTTGCGATTGTTAATGCCTTCTCATAGTATTCAATAGATCGCTTCAGGTAATCGCCAACTCCTGAGTAATAACTGCATCTCACACCGTTTGAGATATAAGCAGTGAACATGAGCAGCCTGTCGCGTGACTCTTCCGCCTCCTGGATAAGTTTCTTGCCATATTCCTCCGCCTGCTCGAGATTTATATTCATCATTGTGCGGGACATGATGTCGAGCAGATTGACTCTTTCGGCGCTGGTCTTTGCGGCTTGCAACTCGAGCTTCATGGAGTCAAGCATCTGCGCCTCCTGCGCTATGGAAACAGAGGTAAGCGCCAGGAGTGCCAGAAGGATTGGCAATTTTCTCATGGTGATTTCTTATGAATACAATTTAGGTAAGAAATCCGTAAATCTTTAATGAGTTGCTGCGTTTATTACGAGTGATCCGGCTTATTGTTTCCACTCAAGCGTATTGATCAGGTGCCTGAGGTCTTCCTTGAGAAATTCGTTGACTATGCCAAGAGAGTCTTCATTCGGAGTAGCGTTGAAGTAGAGCGCTCCCCTGAGGAAATGATTTGTGGAATCGGTAAGGAAGAATTGATTCGCGGTCGCTGTATTTCCTCTAAGCGAATAATAAATTCCCTCGACACCCTTCGGTGTAGTCATGAGGCTGTCTTCAATTCCTGTCGAGACTTCAGTATGTTGCTTGTATGCCATTTGAAAGGCATCATTAACAAGTGAATCGAGTTGACGTTTACTTTTAATCTCTTTGTAGCTTACGTGAATTTTACCTTCAAACTGAGGGATGTTAACATTGATCCACCAGGGATTCTCTGTGGTTTCGCCGAAGAAGGTTGTGTCGCGGACGATCTGCGCGTAGACAGGATATTCAAATGTGTAAGGGAATCCTGCCTGATCGAACTTCGCGTATTCTTTCTCGGGGAAGTCTATGCGGAAGTAACCTTTCTTCTTAGTCTCAGGATGATAGTCGCTGTTGCACGCGGCAATCGTGAGCGCGAAGATGATAAGCAATGCGAAATTCAATCGGTTCGTCATGAGGTTACTTCTAATGAGATGTTACTTTAATTAGTTTGATCCTGTTGTTTTCCGTTTCGAGTACTGTAAACGTGAAATCGCCGCTCTTTATTTCAGTGTTTGTCTGCGGAAACTCTCCCGCCAGTTCGAGCACAAGCCCTCCGATGGATTCGCTTTCTCCTCTCACTTTGTCGAAGGTGTCCATCGGTATTTCCATCATCTTACAAAGGTCGTGTATCATCGTCTTGCCTTCGAAGATGTAACTGTGTTCGTCGATCTTCCTGTTGCCTGATTCTTCTTCGTCGAACTCGTCACGTATTTCACCGATCACTTCTTCCATTATGTCTTCCATGGTGACAATGCCGCTGGTTCCGCCGAATTCATCAACCACAATAGCGAAATGTATTCTTCTCGTTTGGAAGTCTCTCAACAGGTCTTCGATCAGCCTCGATTCAGGTACGAAATAAGGCTGACGCATCAGGGGTCGCCAGTCGAAACTATCGCTTTCAGAAAGATGAGGAATGATGTCTTTCGTGTTGATGATGCCTGCGATGTTGTCGAGCGATTCGCTGTAAACTGGTAGACGCGAATAGTGAAGCTCTTCGATCTTTCTCACCAGTTCGCTGAATGATGTTTTCAGTTCGATACCACTCACATCGAGTCGGCTTCTCATAACCTGTCTCACGGAAATGTTGCCAAACTTCACAATTCCTTTCATTATGCTCTTTTCCTCCGGCGATGCCTCTTCGTCGGTCTTTATGTCGATCGCTTCATCGAGCTCGCGGATGCTTAGTGCCTCAGATTTGTTGGTGCCCATTCTCTTTCCGATGTTGTCTGCCAGCGTGACCATCCATTTGCTGATGCGCCTCAGTGCGAGGTGCACGAGTTCAACCGTGTAAGAGCAGCCATAGGCGAAGCGAAGATTATTTTGCGTGGCCCAGATCTTTGGAAGTACCTCGAAAACGCATAATAACACGAAGGCGATCACCAGTACTTTTATGAGCATAGTGATGCCGAACGGAATGTTTCCAAAGCTGACGAACTGATCGATAAGATAATTCGATAGTATCGCGATGCAAATGCTGATGAAGGTACTTGCTATCAGCAGCGAGGCGTAAACTGCCTTCGATTCTTCGAGCAATCCAACTATGCGACGAGCGGCGGTGTGCTGCTTTGTCTTCAGCACATTGATATCCTTGTTGCTTAGTGAAAACAGGGCCACCTCGGCGCCCGAAATTGTAAAAGCGAGAAGCAGAAGAACCAGGAGCAAGACGACCAGCAAAGTGGTGCCTTCCAGGTTTATATCCAGCAGGATAAAGGAAAACTTGTTTGCAAAAAGATGGATTACCGAATGACTCTCCAACTCAAATTGTTTTGTTGCCGGTCAAAGGTATTGCAATTAAATAACTGGTCAATTTGCTGATGTTTTTAAAACGGCATGTTCTCCGAAGGATCCCCGATTGGTGGCTCTGCCGGACCGTGACCTTCCGAAAGATCAGACTGGCTGCCACCTGAATCCATACGCTTATCGAGCATGATCAGATTATCGCCAACCACTTCCGTTGCGAACTTCCTGTTACCTTCCTTGTCTTCCCAGCTTCTTGTGCGAAGCCTTCCTTCAATGTAAACCAGGCTGCTCTTATGAAGATATTTCTGGGCAAGTTCCGCGAGACCACGCCACAACACTACCGTATGCCATTCCGTTTGTGAAACTAATTTGCCTGACCTGTCTTTAAATGTTTCTGTGGTAGCTAGTGGGAACTTGGCCACGGCGATGTTTCCTTCGAGAAATTGAACGTCTGGATCCTTTCCGAGATTGCCAATGAGCATTACTCTGTTTACGCCTCTCATACGCTTTTTCTTTTTCTGATTAATTAATCCTCTACAGGCTTCGAAGGCTACTTAAAATTATATTTTTTTAAGCGGAATAAAAAAAGATATAGATGTTTTGGCGGGTAGGATTCTTTTAGGTTTAAAGGTTTAAGGGTTTAAGGGTTGGATGTCTGGGACTCGCTGTGATATGTAGTTATGATCTTTGGAAACGCGTATTCCTTCAATCCGGTTGCCGGAATCCATTTCCAGTCGTTTGAATTTTTTGGCTTTTTCTTAAGGATTATCCGAAGAAATCTTCCATGAATCAGTTGATGCGAAAGTTGTTGCTTGTGAACAAGGGATATTCCCATACTGTTGAAATACTCCTGGGTCAAAAATCCTTTATCCTTTGCCAGTGCGATGACATCCTGCTCCTGCAATTCCTGCGAGGCTTCAATCATTGGATATTCGAAAAGCTGATTCCAGATGTCCTTTCCCACCCGCTGCCTGATCGCGATGTTTCCTTCATGTTCCATTACCATATAGTAGAACCATCGCTTTTTTATTGAAACCTTCTTTGTCTTCACAGGGAGTTGGTCGATTTGATCATTCCTGAATGCAACACAATTCTCTCTGAAACCACAGGCTGAACATTCTGGTGATGGCTTGCAGACCGTAGCGCCGAAGTCCATGATCGCCTGATTGTAAACGCCGGGTTCTGTCTTTGGAAGAATTTCATTGGCAAGAGATGTGAATTCCTTCTTGCCATTCGTTGTATCCATTGCCGTACTCACACCAAATGCTCTTGCCAAAACGCGATACACGTTGCCATCCACCACAGCATGAGGAAGGTTGAACGCGAAGGATGCAATCGCTGCAGCCGTGTAGGGACCCACGCCTTTTAGTTTCACGATCTCCTTAAAGGTTTGGGGAAATTCTCCATTACGTTCTGATGAAATGTATCGTGCAGTATGCAACAGATTCCGGCAACGCGAATAATAACCCAGGCCTTCCCATAATTTAAACACCTGATTGTCCTCCACCGCGGCGAGGGAATGGATATTGGGATAAGTCTTGATGAAGCGATTGTAGTAATTCAGGCCCTGTTCAACCCTGGTCTGCTGAAGAATTATCTCGCTGAGCCAGATGCGATAAGGATCTTTTTCTCCCTTCCAGGGCATGGGCCGGTCGTTAATCCTCCGGTTCCAGTCGAGGAGAAAATTGACAAATTTGGTCTTTTGAGCGGCTGAAATGGTCATTTTACGTCCCGAAAAACGCTTAAATATCCGCTATTCCGGGAAAAATCCATCCATTGTTCCAGAAAAAAGTTTCATATAATGTTGACAATCACTTTATTTTATCATAAATTGGTGTGAAAATTCTTAAACCTGCAAAAATGAGAAAAGCCGATCTCGTCAACCAGATATCTGAAAAGACTGGAATTCCCAAGGTGGATGTACTCGTTACACTCGAAACCATGTTCAAAGAGGTAAAGGATACGCTGGCCGCCGGAGAGAATATTTATATCCGCGGCTTCGGAAGTTTTATTACCAAGAAGAGAGCCGCCAAAATCGGCCGTAACATCAAGAAAAACATAGCCGTTCATATTCCGGAACATTATATTCCTGCCTTTAAACCTGCCAAAGAATTCGTGGCTGAAGTAAAGAAGCTGAAGGAAGTTAAACCTGATGCGGGGCCGGGGGAGGACGCGGATTAGTTGATAGTGGACCGTTGGCAGTTAACCGCCAACGGTAATCGGTCAACGGTAATCGGTCAACTTCTTCGTACCTTTGCCTTCCAAAAAACAACAAGTGAAGAAACCCCAGTGGCTAACGGTAGGCGTGGCAGTTGTACTTGTCGCGATTATTTATTTTTTCGGAAAAACTTCCCCAAACAAAACCCTGGCTTCAGCGGAGGAGCATCATGAAAATGATGGTCATGACCATTCCGTAGTGAGCGTGATGTCGACCGATACCATCCTGAGTATGGCGAGGCGGCAGATTAAGCCTGAACTTCTTACGCGGGTTACGGCTCTCGAGTCATCGCTGTCAGAAACCAACAACCCGGAGCAGCGGATGAAGGTCTACCACGACCTCGCCCATTTCTGGAGCGATACTGCCCGCATTTTTCTGCCCTATGCCTGGTACGAGGCCGAGGCAGCAAGATTGGAAAATTCCGAAAAATCCCTCACCTTTGCTGCCCGCTTATTTTTAGATAACCTGCAACAGGAGCCAAACCCGGACCTTCGGAGATGGGGAGCGACTCAGGCAAGGGATCTGTTTGAGAGGTCTTTGAAATTAAATCCTGGAAATGATTCGGCAAAGGTCGGCCTTGGCGGAGTTTACCTCTTCGGTAATATCTCCGACAACCCAATGGAAGGCATTGCCATGATTAGAGAGGTGGTAGAGAAGGACAGCACGAATGCCTATGCGCAAATGATGCTCGCAAGAGGTTCAATCGTGTCCGGCCAATATGATAAGGCAATCGAAAGATTGAAGAACGTATTAAAGACCGACCCCTCACACCTCGAAGCTATATTGATGCTCGCAGACATGTATGAACGGACAAAAGACAAAGAGAATGCAATCTTGATGTACAAGGAAAGCCTTCGCTACATTCAAAGAATTGATGCCAGGATGGAAATTGAAAAGAGAATTTCGGAATTGAGTAAAATGAGTTTTTAGCCTGGGGCAAAGACAGCCGTTGCTGCCGCATTCGCTTTGAACATATTATAACAAACAAGTTTAAAAAAATATTTGAGTATGCCTTGTGGTAAGAAAAGAAAGCGTCATAAGATTGCGACGCATAAGCGTAAAAAAAGACTGAGAAAGAACCGTCATAAGAAGAGGAACAAATAATTCCATTTCTTAAGCAGTTTCTGTTCCCGCAAGGGGCTGGGAACAGAAACTCAGTTTGACTGGTCGCCGCCGTACAAGTTTGCATCCCACTAATTTCTGCTGCAACTTTATCCCTCCCGCATACAGGTACGGTATACCGGCAACCAGTTTTTACAGCACGAAGGTTTATCATTTATGTAAGCTGTAATGAACAAAGAACTTATTATTAATGCAGCGCCTCAGGGTGTTGAAATCGCCTTGTTGGAGAACAGGAAGCTGGTTGAGTTGCATAGCGAGAAAAGCGATGCCCGCTTCGCCGTTGGTGACCTCTACCTTGGTAAGGTCAAAAAGCTGATTCCCGGTCTCAATGCCGCATTTGTTGATGTGGGCTTTGAGAAGGATGCCTTTCTACATTATACTGATTTAAGTCCCTACGCCCGCTCCCTCCTGAAGTTCACTGCCATGAGCATGAACGACAAAAGTGAAAGCGGAATTGATTTCGGCAAATTCACCATCGAACCCGAAATCATCAAGACAGGAAAAATAAACGAGGTTCTCGGTGGCAAGCCCCACATCCTCGTACAAATTCTCAAAGAACCCATCGCCGCAAAAGGTCCGAGGCTGAGTTGTGAGATTTCATTGCCCGGCAGGTTCGTCGTCATCACCCCATTCAATAATATTGTTGCCGTTTCAAGGAAGATTCATTCTTCTGAGGAAAGGAAGCGCCTGCAAAAGATCGTAGAAGCCATCAAGCCGAAGAATTTCGGAGTGATCGTGCGTACGGCGGCAGAAGGAAAGAATACTGCAGAATTGCACGAAGATCTTTCGGCGCTCGTCGCAATGTGGAAGACGATTCAAAAGAATCTGAAAGGTGCAGTTGCTCCGGCAAAGATCCTGAGCGAGCAAACGAAGACCACAAGCATTCTGCGCGATCTTTTGAATGCGGACTTCAACCGGATCGTTGTCAACGACCGCACCATCTTCACCGACACAAAGAATTACATTCAGCGTATCGCGCCAGAGAAGGCCGACATCGTTTCATTTTATCAGAACGGTTCTCCCATCTTCGATTCATTCGGCATCACCAAACAGGTGAAGTCATCGTTTGGAAAAACAGTCAACCTCAACAGCGGCGCATACCTGATCATCGAACATACCGAAGCGCTTCACGTGATCGACGTGAACAGCGGCTACAAGAGCGTAAGCAATAATCAGGAACAAAACGCACTGGAGACAAACCTCGAGGCGGCTGAGGAAATTGCAAGGCAACTTCGCCTGCGCGACCTCGGCGGCATCATCGTGGCCGACTTCATCGATATGAAACTTCCGGAGAACAAGCGTAAGCTGGTTGAGAAGATGGAAGAGTTCATGAGCCCTGACCGCGCAAAGCACGCCGTGTTGCCAATCTCCAAATTCGGTTTGATGCAGATTACCCGCCAGCGCATGAAGCCTGAGGTGAACATCAACACGCAGGAGATCTGCCCAAGCTGCCACGGCACCGGAAAGATTTCATCTACCATTCTTTTGGAAGATGAGATCGAAAAGAATTTGAATTACCTCATCACGCACAAGCATAAAAATCTCAGGCTCGTCGTCAACCCGATCATGTACGCATACCTCACCAAGGGCTGGCCCTGGAATACGAGGATCGCGAAATGGAATAAGAAGTTTGGCCAGAAGACCAGGCTCGCGGAAGACACGAACTATCACCTCACCGAGTACAAATTCTTCGATCAAAACGACGAAGAGATCAAGCTCTGATTATCCAAAGTGCTATTCAATTAACTAATTAACTAATTAGCTAATTAGTTAATTAATTACTCATCCCTGCTTCCAAGATAGAGCATAATGTATTGAATCAATGTAACCACAGCGGCTAATGCAGCTACAACGTATGTGGTTGCGGCCCATTTCAGCGCGTCCTTAGCCAGGGGGTATTCCTGGGTGTTGGTCACATTGGTATTTTGCAACCATGCGAGTGCGCGCTTGCTGGCGTCGAATTCTACGGGAAGGGTGATGAGCGTGAACAGCACGGTAATGGCCATCAGGATGATGCCGATGAGCAGAACAGTTGGGTTACCAGAAGCGGCCATGATCACTCCGACCAACAGCACCCAGTTCACCAGCATGGAACTGAATTGAACGGCCGGTACCAGTTTGCTCCTCATCGTAAGAGGTCCGTAGGCAGTGGCATGCTGAACGGCATGGCCACATTCATGGGCGGCTACTGCCGCGGCTGAAACGCTGATCCCGTCGTAGACCTCGGGGCTCAGGTTCACAGTCTTGTTGGCGGGGTTGTAGTGGTCTGACAAAAAGCCCTGGGAGGAGGTGACTTTCACGTCAAAAATGCCGTTTTCCCGCAACATCTTTTCCGCGATTTCCCGGCCAGTCAAACCATGGGAAAGGGCCACTTTACTGTACTTTTTGAACTTCCCCTTCAGGATCATGGAAACAACCATGCTGATGCCTAAAAAAATTATTGAAACGATCAAGATTCCTGGTGTCATTTTTCGATTTTTTTTAGTTTTATCAATCTTTACAACAAATCTTTATCCATTTGGATTAAGGCCTGTTTTTCAGTCGTTTTGTCATTAAGATTAGTATTAGATTAGAATTTACATTGATTCGTGAATTTGCGAATCATTGCCCATAACACGTTGATGATTAATAAGATACAAGGTATTAATTTTTTTTGAAAAGCCAAGGTTTGTGCTGTTGAAACATTCTTAAAGTTATTCACAGCAAGAAAAATTTATTTTGAAATGTTGAGTAGAATTGTAACTTAGCAATAGAATTTAATGGGTTAGTAAGTAAGGGGGTCAATCGCAAGATTGGCCCTTTTTACGTTAAAGTTCAACCGCAATTCCTGACCCCTTTCAGCGCTAAATTTTCTTCTTTTTATTCAACTCCGTTGAACCTTTATCTTTAACGCATGGCGAAGATCAAGACAGCATTTTTCTGTCAGAACTGTGGTTTTGAAAGTGTGAAGTGGGTGGGACAATGTCCATCCTGCGGGAAGTGGAACAGCTTTGTGGAAGAACTCATTCAAAAAGAAAATCCAAAAAACGGCAACGGCTGGAAAGATTATCATGAGCAAGCGCGATCGAATCGAACGGTATCGCTTGCAGAAGTTGCGGCGGGTGGTGAAGAAAGATTAGTAACAAGTGATGTCGAATTGAACCGCGTACTTGGTGGAGGAATTGTTCCGGGCAGCATTGTACTTGTTGCAGGTGAACCGGGAATTGGTAAGTCGACACTCTTTTTGCAGAATGGATTATGGATGAAGGACAGTGTAGTCCTTTTTATAAGTGGAGAAGAGAGTGAGCAACAGATAAAGATGCGCGCGGACAGGCTGGGATTGAAGAATGAAAATTTCTATCTCCTCACTGAGACATCAACTCAAACCATCTTCCAGGAAATAAAAAAACTGAAGCCGGACCTGGTGATTGTCGATTCAATTCAAACTCTTCATACTCCTTTCATCGAATCATCTGCGGGTAGCGTGTCTCAGATCCGCGAGTCGGCAGCGGAGTTTCAGCGATTCGCGAAGGAAACGAACACGCCGGTGTTTCTCATTGGTCACATCACGAAGGATGGAAGCATTGCAGGCCCCAAGATTCTGGAGCACATGGTTGATGCAGTGCTCCAGTTTGAGGGCGACAGGCATTATGCATACAGAATTCTGCGCACGTTGAAGAACAGGTTCGGCAGCACGGCGGAACTCGGCATTTACGAGATGACGGATGCGGGAATGAAAGGAGTGATAAATCCGAGTGAGCTTCTCATTTCGCAAAAGGAAGAGCAATTGAGTGGCATTGCGATTGCCGCGACGATCGAAGGTATCAGGCCATTACTGATCGAGGTTCAGGCGCTTGTCACGCAATCTGTTTATGGAACACCTCAGCGAACGGTTACGGGATTCGATCTTCGCAGGCTTCAACTACTGCTTGCTGTGTTGGAAAAGCGCGGAGGATTTCAGTTTGGGGTTAAGGATGTTTTCCTGAATATTGCGGGAGGATTGAAGGTGGAAGATCCATCGATCGACCTGGCAGTGCTTTGTGCGTTGCTTTCTTCTTATGAAGATGTGCCGCTGCCTCAGCACATTTGTTTTGCCGGCGAAGTGGGATTGAGTGGAGAGATTAGGGCAGTTAACAGAATTGAGCAGCGAATAGCGGAAGCGGAGAAGCTTGGATTCGAGAAGATCATTCTGTCAAAATATAACCAGAAAGGATTGTCAAGACAAAAAACCAGGATTTCCGAAAGGCATCCCGGAATAACGATTGTTACGGTAGGTCGCGTGGAGGAAGTCTATCAATACCTTTTCACATGATAAGTGCGAGAGATATCAGGGATGCGTTGCTGGGGTTGGTCTTCCCTGACGTTTGTCCCGGTTGTGGTAACGAGTTGCATGTCGAGGATTCCATGCTTTGCCTTTCCTGCATCGGAGAGATGCCTGAGACCCATTTCGAATTCCTTCACTCCAATCCCGTAGAGAAGAAATACTGGGGAAGATTACAACTCGAATATGCATCGGCCGCATTTTATTTCACCAGCGCATCGTTGCTGCAGAGATTGATGCATGAGTTCAAGTATCATGGCAATAAAGAACTCGGTTTCCAGTTAGGAAGAATGATGGGCGAGCGAATTGCCCGCGCGGAAAGGGTGGCGCCTGATGTGCTTGTGCCATTGCCATTGTTTCCCTCACGCGAACGTAAGAGAGGATTCAATCAGGCGGCCGTGCTATGCGAAGGAATGTCGGAAGTGTTGCGAATTCCAGTTTTGCATGATGTGGTGATAAGACCGCATTACACCGAAACGCAAACGAGGAAGGGAAGGATTGAAAGATGGAAGAACATGGATGGAAAATTCATGCTGAAGAATTCTGAGGCGATCGAAGGCAGGCATGTAATGCTGGTTGATGATGTGGTGACCACGGGAGCAACGCTGGAGGCTTGCGGAAGTGAATTGCTTTCGGCGAAGGATACATCGCTCAGTCTCGCCACGCTATGTTACGCTTCAGCAAACTAGCATCATCATAAAAACAATAAACGGATTTTTCAGGCTATTTTCGCGTATTCATGAGGGCTGCAATTCTTCTTCCCGCGTTGTTTTCACTGCTTATCCTGTTTTCATGCAGGAAGGACTCCTTCATCACGGGTCCGGATGCCATTGTGCGAGTTACGGTGGATACGCTAAAGTATGATACTGTCTTCACTCAGACGGGATCAGTTACACAAAGTTTCAAGATCGTAAATGAGAATGATAAGAAGCTTCGCCTCTCATCGGTAAAGCTGATGGGTGGAGTCTCCTCATCCTATTCAATGAATGTGGATGGAACAGCAGCGCAGGAGGTCACCAACGTCGACATCGAAGCCAACGACAGCGTGTATGTTTTTGTAAAGGTGAACATTGACCCAACAATTGATAATCTTCCGTTCATCATCAGGGACAGCATTCAGATTGCATACAATGGCAACAAGAGATTGGTGCAACTAGAAGCATGGGGACAAAACGCGCACTTCCTGCGAGGTGAAGAGATCGAGGTGGATGAGGTTTGGACAAATGATCTTCCTTATGTGATCCTCGATTACTTGCTAATTGCGGAAAACGCGAGATTGACTGTTGAGAAGGGATGCAGAATCTATCTGCATGCCGATGCGCCGATAGTTGTGGATGGATCATTGGTAGTGAATGGCGAAAAGGATTCAGTCGACAGGGTTTACTTCCGCGGCGATCGCCTCGATGAGCCTTACCGCGACTTCCCTGCTGCCTGGCCGGGAATCTATTTTACGGAGACGAGCTACGATAATGTGATGAGCTATGCCGTGATCAGGAATGCCTATCAATCGATCGGAGTGATTGGTCCTTCGGTGAACGCCAACCCCAAGCTCGTTCTTAATGAATGCATCATTGATAATTCTTTTGATGCCGGAATCATCGCAGCAAATTCAAGTATCGACGCGAGAAACTGCCTGGTTAGCAATTGCGGAAAAAACATAGTGCTCTTCAGGGGAGGCGATTACAACTTCACGCATTGCACAGTCGCAAGCATCTCAAACCAGTTCATCCCGCACCGCGATCCTGTGCTGCAGGTGAGCAACACCGATGGACTCTCATCATTCCCACTGAATGCAAGCTTCAGGAATTGCATTTTCTGGGGAGAGAATGGCATTGTAGAAAATGAAGTAGTGGCCGATAAGGATGATGCAGCCGCATTCAATGTAGTATTCGAGCACGTGCTTTGGAAAGTTCAGACTCAACCGCCTAATGTCAGCATCGTGGGCAACCCGCCGATCAATAATGAAAATCCTCTATTCGACAGTATAGATGTCTCGAAGAATTTCTACAACTTCAGGCTGAAAGATAATTCTCCCGCTATAGATAAAGGCGTGATTACCACAGTAGGAATTGATTTGGATGGAAATCCACGACCAATTAATCTGCCGGATCTGGGAAGCTACGAACACAATTAGCCAATTAGTCGATTAACTAATTAGTCAATTAGCTAATTAACTAATTACCTTTGGTAAAACCAAAAAGTCATGAAAACACTAATAATATCCCTGCTGCTTTCAGTTACGCTGGCAGGAACATCAATCTACGATTTCAAGGTGCCGGGGCTTGATGGAAACGTGATCGATTTTTCGCAGTTCAAAGGCAAGAAGATCATGATCGTTAATACAGCTTCGCATTGCGGCAATACAAAACAGTATGCCGACCTTGAAAAGCTTTACAACAAATACAAGAACACGTTGGTGATAGTAGGATTTCCTGCAAATAATTTTGGCGCACAGGAGCCAGGTACCAATGAAGAGATAAAAGAGTTCTGCCAGAAGAATTATGGCGTAAGCTTTCCCATGGCGGAGAAGATCTCTGTGAAGGGCGACGATATTCATCCTTTATATAAATACCTCACGGAAGAAGCGGCAAAGAAAGGATTCGCCGATCCCGTTAAATGGAATTTCACCAAGTTCCTCGTCAATGAAAAGGGTGAGTTGATCACCGTGATCCACAACAAGGTCAACCCAATGAGCGAGGATGTATTGAAGTATCTGAACTAGTCAGCCGGTTTCGGCAGCTCAACGCAACATTCAACAGAATGCAATTCACCGATATCATCGGCCAGGATGAAGTGAAGAACAACCTGGTCCGGTTAGTTCATCAAAACAGATTAAGCCATGCCCTTCTCTTCCTCGGAAAAGAAGGAAATGGAATGCTTCCGCTTGCAATGGCCTTTGCCCAGTTCATGGTCTGTGAGAAGGTAAATGGAAAGAGCCAGGCCTCAGCAGGCCCATCGTTGTTCGGCGACGAACCCGAAGTGGCGCGCGAACCCATGCACGATAGTTGTGGAATTTGTCCAGCCTGTACCAAATCGCACCAACTGATTCATCCCGATATTCACTTCAGCTATCCCGTGGTGACGAAGAAGGCCGGGTCGCCTCCGCTCAGCACCGATTACATTACTGAGTGGAGAGAATTTGTCACTTCATATCCTTACGGCAATGTATACGATTGGTTGCAATTCATCGGGGCGGAAAACAAGCAGGGCAATATCACGGCGAATGAATGCAATGATATTTCGCGTAAGCTAAGTCTAAAGAGTTTCGAGAGCGAATACAAGATTCTGATACTTTGGATGCCCGAATATCTCGGCAACGAAGGAAATAAACTGCTCAAGCTGATAGAGGAGCCGCCGGAGAACACTTTGTTTCTTCTCCTTGCGGAAAACGAATCGATGATACTGCCGACCATTCTCAGCAGGTGCCAATTAATAAAAGTCCCGCCGCTTGAGACTTCGGAAATCGAACAGGCGCTGATAACAAGAAACAATACCGAGCCAACGCAGGCCGCGCAGGTAGCAGGAGTGAGCGATGGCAATTATCGTGATGCGTTGCAGGCCCTGCAGCATGCAGATGAGGACTGGCAGTCCATGTTCAGGGAGTGGTTGGGAACCATTCTCAGGCTCGGGCCAATTGCCCAGACTAAGTGGGTGGATGAAATGAGCAAGCTGGGAAGAGAGAAGCAGAAGCAGTTTCTAAGGTATTGCAATCATCTGCTCGAGCAGTCGATCAGGCTGCGGGTGAGGGGTGAAGATCATCAAATGCCCGAGAAAGAGCGTGATTTTGCCATCAGGCTTAACAAGGTTTCCGGGCTTGAGCAGCAACAGGCCATGGTGGAGGAGATTGACAAGGCAGTTTATTACATAGAAAGGAATGCTAATCCGAAGATTTTGTTCCTCGCGCTCACCATTAAGTTATATCACATCATTCAGGACAAAATTGTATTTTTGACAGAATAGCCTCGTGTTCTCCGGAACGCCAGGCAGATGGAAGGAAATTGTGAGTTTGAATATTTTCCGAATTGCAAATAATGAGATCCCGTTTTACATATACACATTGCGCATCCTGCAACAGGACAAAGTTTCGATTTATACTGCATTGTGTGTAATCCAGAACGGCTGCCTCCCCTGCAAGCTCCGGGAAATCCCTGAATTATTCTCCTTCCCTTTCGGGCCATTTGAAGTGGCTCTCAATTTTTAACCTCATGTACAAAGTAAAATAATGGGATGTACAAGTTGCAGTACAGCTAAAGGAGGAAAGCCTAATGGCTGCCAGAGTAATGGCGGTTGTGGCACCGGTAGCTGCAACCGCATGAATACCTACGATTGGCTGCGCAATTTGCCCGAAGCTGGCGCAGATACCGCATGCAGGGTGATCGAAGTGACCTTCAACCAGGGAACAAGAAAAGATTTTTACAGGAATGTCACTCTTCAGCAATTTGAGAAAGGGGACCTGATTACAGTGGAAGGCGTGAGTGGTTTCGATGTGGGCGAAGTTTCACTCACAGGTGAGATTGTACGACTGCAGATGAAGAAACGCGGCGTGCGCGAAGACAACCCGGAAATGAAGAAAGTGATCAGGCCTGCAACCGAGCGCGATCTGGACCTTCGCAAACAAAACAAGGCACGTGAGCCGGAAGCTGTCATTCGCAGCCGAGCTATCGCCAGACAACTCAAGCTAGATATGAAGATCAGCCAGGTGGAGATGCAGGCTGATGGCCGAAAGGCTACGTTCTTCTATATCGCCGATGGAAGGGTCGACTTCCGGGAACTCATCAAGGTTTATGCTTCCGAGTTTAAAGTGAAAGTTGAGATGAGGCAGATCGGCGCGCGGCAGGAGGCAGGAAAGGTTGGAGGAATCGGAAGTTGCGGAAGGGAGCTCTGCTGCGCAACATGGCTTACTGATTTCAAGTCGGTGAACACGGCGGCAGCACGCTACCAGAATCTTTCCATCAATCAGACCAAGCTAAGTGGTCAGTGCGGAAGGTTGAAGTGTTGCCTCACCTACGAACTCGATACTTACCTCGATGCATTGCAGCATTTTCCTGATAATTGCGATACCATTCAGGTGACGAAGGGAAATGCATACCTCATCAAGAAGGATATCTTCAAGAATCTGATGTGGTACACGCTGCCTGACAGCACCAAGCAATACCCGCTGACAATTGAAAGAGTAAAGAAGATAAAGTCCCTCAATCAGCAGGG